>CAXICP010000354.1:0-4022 GCA_964022595.1 uncultured Salipiger sp. | reverse complement strand
ACTCGCCGTGACGCTGACTGCGGCGGCGGCCAGCGCGATGGTGATCGTCAATACGCCGGTGCTGGTGCAGGCGGCGCTGGGGCGCGGCGCCGAGCTGCTGATCGCCAACAAGTTCGGCAAGCAGGAAATCGGCGGGCGCGGCTTTCGCCCGCTGATCAACGAGGCGCTGATGCAGGGCGTGCCGGTGCTGACCGCCGTCAGCGCCGACAATCTTGCCGGGTTTCAGGCCTACGCCGACGGGTTCGCAACCCGGCTGCCGGCGGATATCGCCCCCGTGCTGGCCTGGGCCGGGGCAGACGCACCCGCGCCGACCTGACCCCGGATCAGTCCGGGCGGGACCGGCACAGCACCGCCGAAACATAGATCTGCACCGGCTCATCGCGCTGGTTCAGCGTGGTGCAGCGCATCCGCACGATGCCCTGCCCGGGGCGGGTTTTCGATGCGCGCGCGCCAAGGATTTCGATCCGGGCGCGCAGCACGTCGCCGGGAAAGACGGGGCGCGGCCAGCGCAATTCTTCCATCCCCGCGCCGATGGACCCGCCCGCAAGTCGGAAATCGCTGTCGACATACAGCCGCATGGTCATCGCCGCCGTGTGCCAGCCGCTGGCGGCCAGCCCGCCAAGCGGGCTGTCGCGCCCGGCGGCGTCGTCAAGGTGGAACGGCTGGGGGTCGAATTCAGATGCGAAGCGGATGATCGCGTCGCGTTCGACCGTGATGGCGGCGGTGTGGAACACCTGCCCCGGGGCCAGGTCCTGCAGGTAAAGCTGTGTCATGGGGCGCCTTGCTTTTGTCGCGGCGCAGACTGGCGGCGCGGCGGGGTCGCGTCAAGCGGCGGCAGCCAGTTTCGGAACCACCCGGGCGGGCGAGGGTTTGTCGGCAGGGGTGGCTTGCCGCATCGGCGCCGTCCCCGCCCGTTACCGCCCCGGCGACCGCCGCCGCGCGGTCCGACCGATAAGGAGACGCCAGATGCCCGACACGCCCCGCGACAGGCCCCCCGATCCGCCCTCCGACACCCGGCCCGACCGGCCCGGCGCGGCTGGCCCGTCCGACAGCAACACCGTGCGGTCCGACCTTGCCGACCCAAGCCGCCCCGGCGGGCAGTACGGCGTGCGCCAGCCCATCGAACCGGACCCGCAGGCAACCCCCGATGCGATCCCCGATGGCGATCCGGCGCTTGCCCGGCTGGTGACGCAGACGCTTCAGGGCGATGGCAGGCTGGAAGGTCAGCACCTGTCGGTCAACTGCGCCGGCGGGGTCGTGTCGCTGGAAGGGCGCGTGGCCCTGGAATTCCAGCGCACCCTTGCCGCCGCGCTGGTGCAATCGGTGCCCGGCGTGCTGACGGTCGAAAACCGACTTGAGGTTGGCGAGATCGCGCAGCCCATGTCGCCCGGCGTGCAAAGCCCCGGCGATGAAACCGTTCCTGGCCACCCCGGCCCGGACGACACCCTGACCGGCCCGACCCGGCGCTAGGCGGCGCCCCGCCCCCAAAGGGGGCCGGCGCAATAGCCCGCAGATGCGTGCCCCGACCTGCCGGGCGCGTTCGCCACCCATCGGGCGAAACGAACAACGACAGGAAACTGCCCATGTCCGTCACGGAAAGAGACGCGGAACTCGTCTATGCCATAACCCATCGCGGCACCGCGCCCGAGCCCCCCGAATGGTGGCGCGGCGCGGTGTTCTACGAGGTCTACACGCATTCGTTCAACGACAGCTCGGGCAATGGCTACGGCGATATCCGGGGCATCACCGAAAAGCTGCCCTATATCCGCGATCTTGGCGTCGACGGGCTGTGGCTGACGCCGTTCTATCCCTCGCCGCAAAGGGACAACGGCTATGACGTCAGCGATTTTCGCGGCGTCCACCCGCCCCTGGGCAAGGTCGAACATGTGCAGGAACTGATCGACGCGGCGCATGACCTTGATCTGAAGATCATGTTCGACTTCATCGCCGGGCACACGTCGGACGAACATCCCTGGTTTAAGGAAAGCGCCGCCTCGCGCGACAATGACAAGGCCGACTGGTACGTCTGGGCCGATCCCGCGCCCGACGGCGGGCCGCCCAACAACTGGATCAGCTCGTTCGGCGGGCGGGCCTGGCGCTGGGTGCCGCAGCGGGCGCAATATTGCTACCGCCCCTTCCTGGCCAGCCAGCCCGCGCTGAACCTGCGCAACCAGCAGGTCATGGCCGAGGTGCTGGACAACATGCGGTTCTGGCTGGACATGGGGCTGGACGGTTTCCGCCTGGACGCCATCCAGTGCCTGAGCCACGACAGCGACCTGCGGTCCAACCCGCCCGCCCGCGCGACCGAAAACCCGTCTGTCGGGGGCGGCCCCAACAACCCGTTCAAGCAGCAGATCCACCTGTTCGACCGCGACGTCCCCGAGGCGATCCCGATCCTGCACCAACTGCGCCGCGTGGCCAATGAATACGACCCCCAGCGCGTACTGATCGGCGAGTTGGCCGACGTGGACAGCTCGCGCCTTGCACCGAAATACACCGTCGACAACGACCGGCTGCACGCGGTCTATGATTTCGACCTGATCAACCGCGCCGACACGCTGCGCGACTGGACGTCGATGCTGAACCTGCGCTCGCGCTACCGGATGCCATGGTCTCGGCTGAACGTGTTCGCCCACCACGATTCCCCGCGTTCGGTGTCCAACCTGATGCCCAAGGCCTGCGCCGCCGGCTGCGCGCCCGACGCGGCAAAGCTGCTGTTGTTCCTGCAAAGCACGCTCATGGGCGGCGCGATCCTGTTCCAGGGCGAAGAGCTGGGCCTGCAACAGCCCCACATCCCGTTCGAGGAAATCCAGGACCCCTGGGCCAAGGCCCTTTGGCCCGATTTCGAAGGCCGCGACGGCGTGCGCTGCCCGCTGCCCTGGACCCGCGATGCGCCCAACTGCGGGTTTTCCGAATCCGACTCACCCTGGCTCAAGGTGCCGGATGACCACCGCGACAGCGCCATCGACGTGCAGGAAGACGACCCCGACTCGGTGCTGCACTTCACCCGCAAGCTGATGCGCTGGCGCCGCACGGTGCCCATGCTCAGAACCGCGTCCGAGCGCATCTTCGAAGACGTGCCCAGCAAGGTCATCGCCTTTGAACGCGACAAGGCGGGCGACAGCCTGATCTGCGCGGTGAATTTCGACCTGAAGCCGACCGAAGTGACGCTGCCCAGATCATCGCTGCAACCGCAGTTCTCGCGCGGTGACATCACGCTCGACCAGGATAGCCTGACCCTTGGCCCGCTGGCCGTGGTCGCGCTGTCCTGACCGCCCCGACGAACCCCAAAACACAGGAGCAGACATGACCGCTCATGCCCCCCCTCCGCACGCGGCGCCCGATGCGGCGTCCGAACGCACCGAACGCTGGTGGCACCGCGCCACCGGCTACCAAGTCTACCCGCGCAGCTTTGCCGACAGCAACGGCGATGGCATGGGCGACATTCCCGGCATCATATCCAAGCTGGGGCATCTGTCGGACCTTGGCATCGGGTTCATCTGGCTGTCGCCGGTCTATGCCTCGCCGATGATCGACAACGGCTATGACATCGCGGATTACCGCGACATCGCCCCCGAATTCGGCACGCTGGATGACATGGACCACCTGATCGCCGAAGCGCGCGAGCGCGGCATCGGCATCGTTATGGACCTTGTGGTGAACCATTCGTCATCGCTGCATCACTGGTTCCAGGCGGCGCGCGCCTCGCGCGATTGCCCCCAGCATGATTACTACATCTGGCGCGATCCGGCCCCCGATGGCGGCCCCCCCGACGATGCGCGCGCTGCCTTTGGCGGCCCGGCGTGGACCTTTTGCGAAGAGGTGGGGCAGTATTATTTCCACTTCTTCAGCCCCGCGCAGCCCGATCTGAACTGGCAGAACCCCGCCCTGCGGTCCGAGATCTACGACATGATGCGCTGGTGGCTCGACCGGGGCATCGCGGGATTCCGGATGGATGTGATCAGCCTGATCGGCAAGGATGTCGATGCGCGCGTCTACGAGGAAGGCCCCCACCTGCACCC
>CAXICP010000353.1:0-4029 GCA_964022595.1 uncultured Salipiger sp. | reverse complement strand
GCAACGGATGCTGTCCCTGCACCCCAAGATCATCGATCTGACGCTGGACCGGGTCTGGCGCCTGCTGGCGGCGCTGGACCACCCCGAACGGCGGATGCCGCCGGTGATCCATGCCGCCGGGACCAATGGCAAGGGGTCGACCCTTGCCATGCTGCGCGCGGGATACGAAGGTGCGGGCCTGTCGGTGCATGCCTATACCTCGCCGCATCTGGCGCGGTTCCACGAACGCATCCGCGTCGCCGGTCAGCTGATTTCCGAAGACGCGCTGACCGCCGTGCTGGATGAATGCTGGGATCGCAACGGCGGCGAGGCCATCACCTATTTCGAAGTCACCACCTGCGCCGCCTATCTGGCCTTTGCCCGCACCCCGGCCGCCATCACGCTGGTCGAAACGGGGCTGGGCGGGCGACTGGACGCGACGAACGTGTTCGAGGCCCCGGCGCTGACCATCATCACGCCGATCTCGCTGGATCATCAGCAATATCTTGGCGACACGCTGGCGCAGATCGCGGGCGAAAAGGCGGGGATCCTCAAGCGCGGTGTGCCCTGCGTTGTCGGCCCCCAGCCCGACGAGGCGATGGAGGTGATCGAAGCGCGCGCCGAACGCCTTGGCGTGCCCCTGCTGGCCCACGGACAGCACTGGCATGTGTCGGAAGAACGCGGGCGGCTGGTGTTCCAGGACGAAAACGGGCTGCTTGACCTGCCGCTTCCCAACCTGCCCGGTGCGCACCAGATCCAGAATGCCGGCGCTGCTCTGGCGGCGCTGCGCCATCTGGGGATGGGGGCCGACGCCTGCGAGGCCGCCGTCACGGCCGCCGACTGGCCCGCCCGGATGCAAAGGCTCAGGACCGGACCGCTGCCCGCGCTGGTGCCCGACGCCCAGCTGTGGCTGGACGGGGGGCACAACCCGGCAGCGGGCGAGGCGCTGGCCCGTCACCTGTCCGCGATGCCTCCGCGCCCCGTGCATCTGGTGTGCGGAATGCTGAACACCAAGGATGTGGCGGGCTACCTGCGACCGCTTGCGGCGCAGGCCGGGCGGCTGACCGCGCTGTCCATCCCGGGCGAGGCGAACACGCTGCCCGCCGCCGAAACCGCGCGCGTGGCGGCATCGGTGGGGATGCAATCGGACACCGCCGACACCATCGAAGAGGCGCTGCAGCGCGTCGCCGCCGAAACGCCGCAGGCGCGGGTTCTGATCTGCGGATCGCTTTACCTTGCGGGCGAAGTGCTGCGAAAACAGGGCGGCTGAACCGGGACGCCGCCCGTTTTTGATTCGTTTTCGCGCGGGGTTGGCGGAAATCGCCTTTTGCGAATCAACTTGGCTTGACTGATTCGCCTATAGTTGACTATATCTTGTATCAAATCTGATAACGGGACGCGCCGGGATGGCGATCCCGCAGGATCTGGGGGCGCGGGGGCGATACCCCGCAAAATGAGGTGCGGATTTGCGCTCGCGATGCCCCGGGATTGGATCAAGGCCGGCTGGGCACCGAGGATAACGGCGGTCCGGCCATACGATACAGGCAGAAGATCGAGCAACTGGGGCCGGCAACGACCGGCCCCATTTTTTCGTCTCAGGCCGCGCCGCCGCCCCAGTCTTCGGCCTGCATCTCGTTCAGACGCGACGCCGTGCGTTCGAATTCGAACGCGCCGGGGCCTTCGATATACAGGCTTTCGGGCAGGTCACGCGCGCTGACGATCAGCTTGACCTTGGCCTCGTACAGCGCGTCGATCAGGGTGACGAACCGCTTGGCCTCGTTGAAATTGGTGCGGCCAAGGCGCGGGACGTTTTCCAGCACCAGCAGGCGCAGCGCGTCCGCGATGGCCAGGTAATCGCCCGGCCCCATCATCTGGCCGCACAAATCGTAAAAGCTGACCCGCGCCATGCCGTTGGTGTAGCGGGGCAGGGTGATCTTGCGGCCCTTGACGGTCAGCACCAGCTCTTCTTCCTCGCCATGGGTCAGGCTGGACCAGATCGCGTCGATCTCGGCCCGGGCCTGCGCATCGGCGGGGGTGAAATAGCTGCGCGCGCCGCGCAGGCGGTCCTGCCGGTGGTCGCGATCCGAGGCCAGTTCGCGCACCTCGAGCCGGTCCTTGATCAGGTCGATGAAGGGCAGGAACAGCTGGCGGTTCAGCCCGTCCTTGTACAGATCGTCGGGCACGCGGTTGGACGTGGTGACCACGACGGTGCCCGCTTCGAACAGCTGTTCGAACAGCCGCCCCACCAGCATCGCATCGGCGATGTCGGTGATCTGCATCTCGTCAAAGGCCAGCACGCGCACCGCGTCGCTGACCGCCTTGGCCATGGGTTTGACCGGGTCCTCGACCCCTTCGCTGCGCAGGCGGTGCAGGTCGGACTGCATTTCCTGCATGAAGGCGTGGAAATGCACGCGCCGCACGGGCACGTCCAGACTGTCGACGAACAGGTCCATCAGCATGGATTTGCCGCGCCCCACGCCGCCCCAAAGGTAAAGGCCCCGCACCTTGGGCACCTCGGGGGCGCGCCGGAAAAGGCCGCGTTTCTTCGGCACTTCGGGCGCGGCGGCAAGGTCTGCGCGAATGCGTTCAAGGGCGGGCAGCGCCGCCTCTTGTGCGTCGTCGCGGGTCAGTCGCCCTTCGGCGACGCGGGCATCGTAAAGCGAGGCAAGCGTGTTCATGACGTGGAATTAGCGCGCGCGGCATCGTTTGTGTAGAGCCGGCGCGCTGCAACGCGGAAATCGCGATTGTATCGGTGACATTTCTTCCGTTGACGCCACGGCGCGCGCGGCTAAGCCTGCCGCCCAAAGGAGCCCCGCCATGGACAGCCAGACCCGTCTTTTCACGCCCGTGCTGGTCACGGGCTGCGCCATCATCCTGATTTCCTTCGCGATCCGCGCCAGTTTCGGTGTCTTCCAGATTCCCATCGCCGAAGAATTCGGCTGGGCGCGGGCGGAATTTTCCATGGCGATCGCGCTGCAGAACCTGTTCTGGGGCATCGGGCAGCCGCTGTTCGGCGCCATGGCGGAAAAGATCGGTGACCGCAAGGCGGTGATCCTGGGCGCCATCGCCTATGCCGCGGGCCTGCTGATGTCGTCGCAATCGGTGACGCCGGGGGGGATGCAGCTGTCCGAGGTGCTGGTGGGTTTTGGCATCGCGGGCACCGGGTTCGGCGTGATCCTGGCCGTGGTCGGGCGCGCCTCGTCCGATGAAAACCGGTCCATGTCGCTGGCCATCACCACCGCCGCCGGATCGGCGGGGCAGGTGATCGGCGCGCCCATCGCCGAGGCGCTGCTGGGCGCCTATTCCTGGCAGACGGTGTTCATGCTGTTCGCGGTGGTGATCATCGCCATGCTGATGCTGCTGCCGTTCATGCGCGCCCCCACGCCCCCCGCCAGCCGCGCCGAGCTTGAGGAATCGCTGGGCGCCATCCTGCTGCGCGCGGGCAAGGACCCCAGCTTTGCGCTGATCTTCATCGGCTTCTTCAGCTGTGGCTACCAGTTGGCCTTTATCACCGCGCATTTCCCCGCCTTCGTGACCGAAATGTGCGGGCCCATCGCGCCGGGCGGCATCCTGCACGGGCTGGGCATCACCACAACATCGGCGCTGGGGGCGGTCAGCATCGGAGTGATCGGCCTGTGCAACATCGTCGGCACGCTGACGGCGGGCTGGGCGGGCAAGCGGTTCACCAAGAAATACCTGCTGGCGGGGATCTACGTGGCGCGCACGGTGGTGGCGGCGGCGTTCATCATGATGCCGATCACGCCGACGTCGGTGCTGGTGTTCTCGGCCGCGATGGGGGCGCTGTGGCTGGCGACGGTGCCGCTGACCTCGGGGCTGATCGCGCATATGTACGGGCTGCGCTACATGGGCACGCTGTACGGCATCGTGTTCCTGTCGCACCAGTTGGGCGGCTTTCTGGGCGTTTGGCTGGGCGGGCGGATGTACGACATCCACGGCGATTACACGCTGGTGTGGTGGATCGGCGTGGGCGTCGGCGCGCTTAGCGCGGTGGTGCACCTGCCGGTCAAGGAAGCACGGGGGCCAAAGCTG
>CAXICP010000352.1:0-4040 GCA_964022595.1 uncultured Salipiger sp. | reverse complement strand
GGCGAGCGGGTGCTGCTCCATGCCGGAACCGGCGGGGTCGGCATGGCCGCGATCCAGATCGCGCTGGCCCTTGGCGCCGAAGTCTATGCCACCGCTGGCACCGAGGAAAAGCGCGCGCTGCTGCGGGACATGGGCGTCGCGCGCGCGATGGATTCGCGGTCGACTGATTTCGAGGCCGGGATCGCCGAGGCGACCGGCGGCAAGGGAGTCGACGTGGTGCTGAACGCGCTGGCAGGGGAATTCATCCCGGCCAGCGTGCGATGCCTGTCGGCCACCGGCCGCTTCCTCGAACTGGGCAAACGCGACCTGATGCGTCCCGAAGATTTCGCCGCCTTGCGGCCCGACGCCACTTATCACGTCTACGACCTGGGACAGAGCGCAGAACGGGACCCCGCGCTGATGTCCGGGCTTCTGGACAGGCTGCTGAACGGGCTGGCGGATGGCAATCTGCACCCCGTGCCAACCAGGTCGTTCGGGCTGGATCGCAGCGGCGAGGCGATGCGCTTCATGGCTGCGGCGCAACATGTCGGAAAGATCGTGATCGGCATGCCGCCGCGTACGGCGGACGGGCTGAGGTCCGACGCCACCTACTGGATCACCGGCGGCCTTGGCGGGCTGGGCCTGTGCACCGCACGCTGGCTGGCTGGGCGGGGGGCGCGGCATATCCTGTTGACCGGGCGCACGCCGCCCGGCGCGGCGACCCGCGAGGCGATGGCCGAAATCGAAGCGATGGGGGTGAACCTGCGCACGCTCCGCGCCGATGCGGGCGACGCGATGGACACCGAGCGGGTGCTGGCCGAAATCGCGGAAACCATGCCGCCGCTGCGCGGAATCGTACATGCGGCCGGGGCGCTGCGGGACGGGCCGGTCTCCACCCGGACGCCGGAGGACGTCGCGGCGGTGCTGGGGGGTAAGCTGGGTGGCGCGCTGACGCTCGACCGGTTGACCCGCAACCTGCCGCTGGATTTCTTTATTCTCTATTCCGCTGCCGCAACCTTCCTCGGCGCACCGGGGCAGACGCTTTATACTGCGGCCAATGCCGGTCTCGACGCGCTGGCCCTGTCGCGCCACCGCGAGGGGTTGCCGGCGCTGTCCATCGCTTGGGGCCGCTGGTCAGATGTGGGCATGGCGGCCCGGCTGGCGGAGGCGGGCAACGACGGGTGGCAGCGGCGCGGGCTGGGGGCAATCACGCCGGTCACCGGCTTTGCCCCGGTCGAAAACCTGCTCGCATCGGGGACGCCCGCCGCACTGGTGGCGGCTGTGGACTGGACCCGGCTGGTCGCCACTGCACCTGATGGGTTCGACACCGCCCCGCTTGCGGACTTGAACAGCGCCGCAGGCGCCTCGGGTCCCGCAAAGCCCCCCCGCCGCGCCGATCTGCGCGACCGACTGGCCGGGCTTGCGTCGGACGAGGCGGTCCGGACGCTGGGCGGTGCCATCTCGGACGCGGCCATCGACATTATCGGGCTGGCGCCGGGGGCGGAGATCGCGCCGGACCGCCCGATGAAGGAACTGGGGCTCGATTCGCTCATGGCGGTTGAACTGCGCAACGCGCTGGCGCGGCAAACCGCGCTCGATCTGTCTGCCACGTTGCTGTTCGATTACCCGACCTTGGCCCTGCTAACCGCCCACCTTGCCAAGCGGCTGGGGCTAGAGCTTGCGGCCGAAGGCGCCGGCGACGATGGCACGGACGATACCGACAACCTGTCCGGGGCCGATATTGAAGCCCTGCTGGAGGCCGAGCTGGCCCTGTCGGACCAATACCGCAACGATACGCAAGGGGGACGCTCATGACAGCCGCCACGGACCAGATGAAGCGCGCCCTGCACGAGATCCGCCGCCTGCGCGGCGCGTTGGATCAGGCGACACGGGACCGGGCGGAACGCGGCGCCATTGCCATCGTGGGCACCGGCCTGCGCCTGCCCGGCGGTATCTCCTCCCTGCCCCAACTGGAAGAAGCGTTGCGGGACGGCCGCAACCTGGTCACACCCGTGCCGCACGCGCGCTGGAACGGCGGTGACCTGCCGGGCGACATGTCCAGCGCGGCGGGCTATGGTGCCTTCATCGAGGATGTCGACCTGTTCGATCCGGAGTTCTTCGGCATCTCGGGCGCCGAGGCCGCCAGCATGGACCCGCAGCAGCGCCTGCTGCTGGAAACCGGCTGGGAGGCGCTGGAGGATGCGGGCCACGCTCCCGACAGTTTTGCCGAGCGCGCGTTGGGCATCTTTATCGGCATGGCGAACAGCGATTACGGTCGGATGATGCTGTCCGACATCCCGGCGATCGATCCCTATTTCACCTCCGGGTCGTCCTTCTCGGTCGCGGCGGGGCGCCTGTCGTATTTCCTGGGCACGACCGGCCCGGCGATCACGGTGGACACGGCATGTTCGTCTTCGCTGGTCGCGCTGCACCTGGCGCGCCGGGCGCTGGTGGCGGGGGAATGCGACGTAGCGCTGGCCGGCGGCGTCAACCTGATGCTGTCGCCCGAGGTGCATGTGAATTTCGATCGCGCCGGGATGCTGGCGGGCGACGGGCGCTGCAAAACCTTCGACGCCGCCGCCGACGGCTATGTGCGCGGCGAAGGATGCGTGGTGCTGGCGCTGCGCCGGTTGGAGGACGCGCAGGCGGACGGCGACCGCATCCTGGCGGTGATCCGCGGAAGCGCGGTCAACCAGGACGGGCGCAGCAACGGTCTGACCGCGCCGAACGGGCGCGCGCAAGAGGTGCTGATCCGCGCCGCTCTGGAGGACGCGGGGCTGACACCCGGCGATGTCGGCTATGTCGAGGCGCACGGCACCGGCACCAGCCTCGGCGACCCCATCGAGATGGAAGCGCTGGGCCGGGCCTACGCGCGCGACCGGGCCGACGCGCCACCGCTTGCGGTGGGGTCGGTGAAGACCAATCTCGGCCATCTCGAATCCGCGGCGGGGGCGGCGGGCGTGCTCAAGACGCTGGTCGCGCTGCGCTCGGGCCGGATTCCGGCGCATCTGAACTTCGATACGCCCAACCCGTATATCGGCTGGCAGAACCTGCGGGTCCGCATCCCGACCGAAACGGAGGCCTGGCCCGATGGAACCGGTCGCTTTGCCGGGGTCAGTTCCTTTGGCTTCAGCGGTACCAATGCCCACCTGATCCTCGGCCCGGCACCAGAGGCCCCGCGCGAGACGACGCCGGGCCTGCCGTGGCACCTGTTCACGATGTCGGCCAAAAGCGACGGGGCCCTGCAGGTGCTGGGCAACAACATGGCAGAGGCGGTGGCGGAGAACGCGGAGGGCATCGCCGACATCTGCCACACCGTCAATGCGGGCCGGGCGCGGATGCCCTGCCGTCTGTCCGTCGCCGTGCGTGACCGCGCGGAGCTGGCGCAGACGTTGCGGCGCTTCGGCTCTGGCTTGGCCGATCCGGCGATCGCCACCGGCCTGGCCCAGCCCGGTCAAAGGCCGAAGATCGGGTTTCTTTTCACCGGCCAAGGAGCGCAGCATCCCGGCATGGGGACACAGCCGGTCTACCGGCGCGCGATCGACGCCTGCGCCGAGGCGCTGGGGAACACCGTTCCGGGCGGACTAGTCGCCGCATTGCACGACACCGGGGACGAATCGCGCATCCGGGCGCCGGGCATCGCCCAGCCGGCGCTTTTTGCGCTGGAATACGCGCTGGCGCGGCTGTGGATGTCGTTCGGGCTGAAACCGGACGCGGTCTGCGGTCACAGTCTTGGCGAATTCGCCGCCGCGACGATTGCCGGAATGATGCCGCTGGAGGATGCGCTGATGCTGGTGGCCGAACGCGGCCGGTTGACGGCGCAGGTCGCGGCCGATGGCATGATGGCCGGCGTCTTTGCCCCGCGCGACGCGATCCAGCCGCTGCTGGACGACGTGGCGGGGGTCGGCATCGCCGCTTACAATACGCCGCGCAACCACGTGCTCAGCGGGCCAGAGCCGGCGCTGCGCCCGGTGCTCGACCGGCTGACGGCGCAGGGTTTCCGGGTAGAGCCGCTGCACATCGCTTTCGCGGCGCATTGCCCGCTGGTCGACCCTGTGCTG
>CAXICP010000351.1:0-4045 GCA_964022595.1 uncultured Salipiger sp. | reverse complement strand
CTGCGTTTGGGGCGCGGCGCCGCGCCGCCCACCGGAAAGCGCCCGTCCGCGAATTCGATTTCCGGCCCCGAGGCGGCCTCGGCCTCGGCCCGCGCGGTCAGGATATGCCCCTCGCCGCTGCGCACCACCGCGTAGCCGCGCGCAAGCGTGCCCTTGTAGCTAAGCGTTTCCAGAAGCCGCCCAAGCGTGTTCAACCGCTGGCGCGGATCGTCAAGCCGGCGCCCCCCCGCCGAGAGCAGCCGCGCCTCAAGCCCCGCAAGCCGGTCGCGCCCGGTGGCGATGTCGCGGGCAATGGGCCGGATCGACAGCCTGTCTGTGCGCCGCCCTAGGCTTTCGCGCCCATGCGCGACCACGCGCGCCAGCAGCGACGGGCGCAGGCTGCCCGCCCGGTCCGACAGCTGCACGCGCCGCTTTTCCGTCCCCCGGCTAAGCGCGGTGGGCAGACGGTCCGACAGCAGGTCAAGCCGTTGGCGCGCCCCGTCCAGCAGCGTGTCCGAGCGCGGCAGCGCCCGCGACAGATCGCGCAGCCGCTGCGCGCGGGTTTCGATGCGCTGTTACAGGGCGCGGGTCATGCGCGCGCCGGCTTCGCCCGTCCATGTGAGCAGTTCCATGCGCACCGGCACCGCGATTTCGGCGGCGGCGGTGGGGGTCGGGGCGCGCCGATCCGACACGAAGTCGATCAGCGTGGTGTCGGTTTCGTGCCCCACCGCCGAAATCAGCGGAATGTCCGACGCGGCGGCGGCGCGCGCCACGGCTTCTTCGTTGAACCCCCACAGATCCTCGACCGACCCGCCGCCGCGCGCGACGATCAGCAGGTCGGGGCGCGGCATGGCACCGCCCGGTTTCATGCGGTTGAACCCTTCGATGGCACGCACCACCTCGGGCGCGCAGCCCTTGCCCTGCACCGCCACGGGCCAGATCAGCACCTTGCGCGGAAAGCGCTCGCGCAGCCGGTGCAGGATGTCGCGGATCACCGCCCCCGAGGGCGAGGTCACCACCCCGATCACCTCGGGAAGGTAGGGCAGCGGGCGCTTGCGCGCGTCGTCGAACAGCCCCTCGCCCGCCAGCAACGCCTTGCGCTTTTCCAGCATCGCCATCAGCGCGCCGACCCCGGCGGGGCGGATGTCTTCGATCACGATCTGGTATTTCGACTGCCCCGGAAAAGTGGTGAGCCGGCCCGTGGCGATGACCTCCATCCCCTCTTCGGGCTGCTGTTCCAGCCGCGCCGACACGCCCTTCCAGACCACGCCGGAAATCACCGACCGGTCATCCTTGAGGTCCAGATAGATGTGCCCCGAGCGCGGGCGCGACACGCGCCCCACCTCGCCGCGCACGCGTACATGGCCGAATTCGCCCTCGATCGCGCGCTTCACCGCGCCCGACAGTTCGGTCACGCTGAATTCGGGGGTATTGCCGGGGCCGTCTTCGAATAGATCCATTGCGGGCTGCTCGCTTGCCTAAGTGGTCCCCCGACCTTAGAACGCGCGCAAGGCGAGGCCAAGGCGGGAGACCCGGCAGATGAACATCCTCATTCTCGGCGGCGGCGGGCGCGAACATGCGCTGGCCTGGGCGGTGATGCAGAACCCCAAGTGCGACAAGCTGATCGTCGCGCCGGGAAACGCGGGCATCGCCCAGATCGCGGAATGCGCTTCGCTTGACGTGAACGACGGCGGCGCGGTGGTCGAATTCGCAGGCGAAAACGCCATCGAGCTGGTGATCGTCGGCCCCGAGGCACCGCTTGCCGCCGGGGTGGCGGACGTGCTGCGCGATGCGGGCACTCCGGTGGTCGGCCCGTCGCGGCACGCGGCGCGGCGTGAGGCGGGCACAAGCTTTACCAAGGAAATCTGCGATGCCGCCGGCGCTCCCACCGCCGCCTATGGCCATTTCACCGATGCCGCTGCCGCCAAGGCGCATGTGGCGCAGCACGGCGCGCCCATCGTGGTCAAGGCCGACGGGCTGGCCGCCGGCAAGGGCGTGATCATTGCCGAAACCGTGGCGCAGGCGGAAGAAGCCATCGACGACATGTTCGGCGGCGCCTTCGGCGGAGCAGGCGCCGAGGTGGTGATCGAGGAATTCATGACCGGCGAAGAGGCATCTTTCTTCGTGCTGGTCGACGGCACCGACATCCTGCCCATCGGCACCGCGCAGGACCACAAGCGCGTGGGCGCCGGCGACACCGGGCCCAACACCGGCGGCATGGGCGCCTATTCCCCCGCTCCGGTGCTGACGGATGACATCGCGCAAAAGGCGCTGGATCGGATCATCCGCCCCACCATGGCCGAAATGGCGCGGCGCGGCACGCCCTATTCAGGGGTGCTTTACGCCGGGCTGATGATCGAAGACGGCGAGCCGCGGCTGGTGGAATACAACGTGCGCTTCGGCGATCCCGAATGCCAGGTGCTGATGATGCGGCTGGGCGCGCAGGCGCTTGACCTGATCCACGCCTGCGCCGAAGGGCGCCTTGCCGAGGCGCAGGTCACATGGGCCGACGATCACGCCATGACGGTGGTGCTTGCCGCCAACGGCTATCCCGGCGCCTATGCCAAGGGCACCGAGATCGGCGGGCTGGACGGGCTGACCGAAGACAGCTTCACCCAGATGTTCCACGCGGGCACCGCGCGCCAGGACGGTCAGATCGTCGCGGCCGGGGGGCGGGTGCTGAACGCCACGGCGCGCGGCGCGACCCTGGCCGAAGCGGCGCAACGCGCCTATGCGCTGGTGGACGCGGTGGAATGGCCCGATGGTTTCTGCCGGCGGGACATCGGCTGGCGCGCGCTTTGATCCGGGCGGGCGCCGCCCTGCCCCCCGCCGCGACACAAAAAAACGGCGCCCGAAACGGGCGCCGATCTTACTCGTGACATACCAATGGCAAAGGCGGATCAGGCCGCCTTGGCGCTGTTGGAGCCGATGAACCATGCGTCCTTTTCGGCGGTGCGGCTGACTTCGGTGAACAGGTCCGCGGTGTCCTCGTCGCCTGCCTCGTCGGCGGCTTCGATGCCCTTACGCAGGTTCACCGTGAAGGCGTTGAAGCGTTCGACCAGCTCGCTGACATGTTCGGCCAGATCGATGGTTTCGGTCGGATAGGCCTTGAGCGAGCTTTCCTTGGCCACGACTTGCGACGTGCCCTTGGCGATGCCGCCCATCATGACGATGCGCTCGGCCATCATGTCGGACCCTTCGCGCAGGTGCACGGCCACGTCGTCAAGCAGCTCGTGAACCCCGATGAAGCCGGTGCCCTTGAGGTTCCAATGCGCCTGCTTGACGGCGTTCGCGAGATCCATGGTGTCGGCAAGACGCGCGTTCAGCTCTTCGATCATGTCCTTGCGGGCGTTTTCCTTGAGGAAGGGAACAAAATTCTGCGGCATTTTCCGTACTCCGATTGTGTCGTTCAAATTCGTTTGGCCCGGCGCAAGGCCGGCTTGGAAAATGAACGCCGCTCCGGGGCCGCTGGTTCCATCAGGAAAAGGACAGAATTTCCCGGTCGGTCACCAGCAGGTCAAGCGGCTGGTCGTTGGGATCGAACGGCAGGGTGTCGGCCTGCTGCGCGCCATAGGCAAAACCCACCGCCAGCACCGGCCCGCGCGCGCGCAAGGCCTGCAACGTGCGGTCGTAAAACCCGCCGCCATAGCCCAGCCGGGCGCCCTGCGCGGTGAAGGCCAGCAGCGGAACGATCAGGATTTCGGGCACGATCCATTGCGGATCGACCGGCACGGTCACCCCGAAGGGGCCGGGCGCAAGCGCCGTGTCCGGGGCCCAGCGGGCAAAGCGCAGCGGCGCGGCGGGCGCGTCGATCACCGGCACCGCCACCGGGCCGTGGCGCGCCGCCTCGGCCATGGCGGGGCGCGGATCGATTTCCGAGCGGATCGGCAGATAGCCCGCGAGCGGCACGCCCCGGTGCGCGCGCAGAAACGCCGACAGCCGCGCCGCCCCGCTGCCGTCATCCGCCGCATGCGCCGCCCCGCGCCGGGCCAGCGCCGCCGTGCGCGCCGCCTGTTTCGCCCGGGCCAGCGCGTCGTCCATCACAGCAGGACCGCCGAGGCCAGCC
>CAXICP010000350.1:0-4046 GCA_964022595.1 uncultured Salipiger sp. | reverse complement strand
CTGCAGGCCATGAACACCGGCCACGACGGGTCGATGACCACGATCCACGCCAACAACGCCCGCGACGGGATCTCGCGCCTTGAAAACATGATCGCCATGGCCGGCATCGAAATGCCGCTCAAGGCGATGCGCAGTCAGATCTCTTCGGCGGTGAACCTGATCGTGCAGGCCAGCCGCCTGCAGGACGGTTCGCGCCGGATGACCTCGATCACCGAAATCACCGGCATGGAAGGCGACGTGATTTCCATGCAGGAACTGTTCCGCTTCCAGCGCGTCGGGCTGACCCCCGACAACAAGATCATCGGCCATTTCACCGCGACCGGCGTGCGCAGCCACTATTCGGAACGCTTCAAGATGTGGGGTTTCGACATCCCGCCGTCGATCTACGAACCCTTCCGCCCGGAGTAAGCCGATGTTTTCCGCAGAACTGATCATCTACGGCCTGATCTTCCTGGGCGTGCTTGTCCTGGTCGAAGGCGTGTATCTCGTGGCCTTCGGCAAATCCATCAGCCTGAACAGCCGGGTGAACCGCCGCCTGGAAATGATCGAAAAGACCGCCAACCGCGAAGAAGTGCTTGCCAAGCTGCGCAAGGAGATGGACCAGCATCTGAAAAGCCGCGGCATCCCGCTGTATTCGCTGCTGGCCGACCGGGCGCAGAAAGCGGCCATCGCCTTTACCCCGAACCAGCTGATCGCGATGATGGCCGGGGTCAGCGTCTTTGCCTTTCTCGGCCTGACCATCGGCACCGAGGCGGGGCTGGCGGTGCGCATCGTGCTGGGCATCGCCATGGGCATCGGCGGGGTGTTCATGTGGGTCAACGGCAAGGCGCGCAAACGGCTTGCCCTGATCGAGGAACAGCTGCCCGACGCGGTCGAGCTGATGGTGCGCTCGCTGCGGGTGGGCCACCCGTTCAGCTCAGCCATCTCGGTGGTGTCGCGCGAAATCAAGGACCCGCTGGCGACCGAATTCGGCGTCATCTCGGATGAATCCACCTATGGGCGGGACATCGGCGAAAGCCTCAAGCACATGGCCGAACGGCTGGACATGCAGGACCTGCGGTTCCTTGCGGTGGCCGTGTCGATCCAGCAGCAATCGGGGGGCAACCTAGCGGAGATCCTGGACGGGCTGGCCAAGGTCATCCGCGCCCGCTTCCGCCTGTTCCGCCGGGTCAAGGCGATCACCGCCGAAGCGCAATGGTCGGGCAAGTTCCTGTCGGGCTTCCCGCTTGCGGTGCTACTGGTGATCCAGGTCACCGATCCGCATTACTACGACGAGGTGCTGGACCACGAATGGTTCATCCCCGCCTGTTTCATCGTGGCCGTCTTCCTTGCGCTGAACCTGCTCGTCATGCGCTTTCTCGTGAACATCAAGGTCTGAGGGGGCTGCGCCGATGCTTGACACCGTGAATGCCATGCTGGTCGATCTTCTGGGGCCCGCCGGGCCGCTGATGGCGGTCGCCGCGCTGGCGCTGCTGCTGATCCTGGCGGCGATTCCGCTGATGCTGGCGGGCAAGCCCGACCCGATGGACAAGCTGGCCAAATCGGGCCGCGCCAAGCTGGACGCCGAGACCAAGGCCATCCTGCGCGACACCCGCCGCAACGCCAAGCTGAACAAATACGCCCAGTACCTTGAACCACAAAGCGCCGAGGAACTGGGGCAGATGCGGCTCAAGCTGCTGCAGGCGGGCTATCGCACGCGCGACGCGGTGCGGCTGTTCTACCTTGCGCAGATGGTGCTGGGCCTTGGGCTGCTGGTGGCTGGCACGGTCTATTACTTCGTGTTCATCGACGGCCCCGAAACGACGATGCAGCAAAAGCTGATCTACATCCTTCTGCCCGGCGCCCTTGGCTATCTTGCCCCCAAGTACTGGGTCCAGAAACGCATCGAGGAACGGCGCAAGCAGATCGAAGAAGGCTTTCCCGACGCGCTGGACATGATGCTGGTCTGCGTCGAAGCCGGCCAGGCGCTGGACCAGGCCATCGTGCGGGTCGCGGGCGAACTGCATGCGTCCTACCCTGCGCTGGCCGACGAATTCGAAATCATCAGCCACGAGATGAAGGCCGGCAAGGACAAGGCATCCGTGCTTAACGACATGGGCGAACGCTGCGGCGTGCAGGATGTGGCATCCTTCGTCACTGTGCTGAACCAGGCCGCAAGTTTCGGCACCTCGATCGCCGACGCGCTGCGCATCTACGCGTCGGAAATGCGTGACAAAAGGGTCATGCGCGCCGAGGAAAAGGCAAACAAGCTGCCGACAAAGATGACGCTGACGACTATGATGTTCACCGTGCCGCCCCTGCTGATCATCCTTGTGGGTCCGTCGGTGGTCGGCATCTCGCAACTTGGCGCCATCAGCCCCTAGGCCATGACAGGACATCCATGCGCACCGGCCTTGCCGTCTGCCTGACACTGCTGACCCTTGGGGCCGCCTGTGGAAACACCGGCGGCCGCGCCATTGAAGACGGGCAGGTCTATGCCCCCGCGCTGGACCCGCGCGGCGACGCGGTCGACGGGCAGCTTGTGGGGCACCGGCTGATGGCGGCGGGCGAATACGAACTTGCGCTGGATGCCTATCTGCGCGCCGCCGGCGAGACGGGCATCGATGGCGAGTTGCTGACGTCGCTGGGTTCGGCCAACCTTGCTCTGGGGCGCCTGAACCAGGCCGAACGCCAGCTGCGCGAGGCGGTCAGGGTCGAAGCCGACTGGCCCGAGGCCTGGAACAACCTTGGCGTCGTCCTGATGGAACGCGGCAAGGTGTCCGAGGCATCCGAGGTATTCCGCCGGGCCTATGCGCTGGATGACGGCCAAAGCGACGCAATCCGGGACAATCTGCGCTTGGCACTCGCAAAAATGCGCGATCCGGGCTATTCTTCCGCCGAGCAAGAAGATTTCCAGTTGATCCGCCGGGGCAGCGGCACTTACCTCATCCGGCGAACCGACTGACGCAATGACAAGATGGCCGGCAACGACCGGCCGCATGACGAGGCAAGAGCAGTAAAAGGACGCACGAAATGCGCCACCCCATTCTCGTGGCCCTCTGCGTTGCAGGGGCCTTTGGCCTTTCGGCCTGCGACAAGGAAATCGACACGGACGCGGTCGACCGGGAATTCACCGATGTGAACGTGATCGACGGGACGGGGCTGAACGAGGTCATGCTGACCTCGGGCGATCCTGCCGCGGCGGTGAACTATTTCGCCCGCGCGGGCGAGATCGAACCGGGGCGCATCGACCTGATGCGGGGCCTGGGCAAATCTCTGGTACGGGCAAAGCGCAACCGCGAGGCGGCCAAGGCCTGGGCCGAAGTCGTCGCCCACCCGGATGCGACCGACGAAGACAAGGTCCAGCTTGCCGATGCCCTGATCCGCGACAACCAGTGGCCGCAGGCGGAAAAGGTGCTTACCGCGATCCCGCCCACCCATGAAACCTACCTGCGCTATCGGCTGGAAGCCATGATCGCCGACAGCCACAAGCAGTGGGACAAGGCCGACAGCTTCTACGAGATCGCCGCCGGGCTGACCACGCAGCCGGCGCCGGTGCTCAACAACTGGGGCTATTCCAAGCTGTCGCGCGGCGATGCCGCCGGCGCCGAAAAGCTGTTCTACGAAACGCTGCGCCACGACCCCGAGATGTTCACCGCCAAGAACAACCTGGTGCTGGCGCGCGGGGCGCAGGGCAACTACACGCTTCCGGTGCTTGACATGACGCAGACCGAACGCGCCGAGCTGCTGCACACGCTGGCGCTGTCGGCGATCAAGCGCGGCGACACCAAGACCGGCAAGGGCCTGCTGGAAGACGCCATCGAAACCCATCCGCAGCATTTCGAGGCCGCCGCCACAGCGCTTTCCGCGCTGCAAGACGGCGGCGCAAGCTGATCCGATGCTGTCGATATCCGCCCTGGCCGCGACCTGGTTCCTGCCCTTCGTGCTGCCGGTCTGCCTGTACGTCTGCTATACCGACATGCGCGCGCTGCGCCCCACCAGCCGCCCCCACCTGGCGCTCCGCGGCATCTTCCCGCTTGTCGGGCTGAGCGCCCTGCCCTTGGTTT
>CAXICP010000349.1:0-4054 GCA_964022595.1 uncultured Salipiger sp. | reverse complement strand
CTGGATGCCCGACCCCGAAGCAGGCGGCGCCGACGTGGTCGTGGTGCCGATGGGGCCGGTCGATGCGCTGGACACCGGATCGCTGTATTACGTCACCGCGATCTCGCAGGCGCGGCGCCGGGTCTGGATCGCGACGCCCTATCTTGTGCCCGACGGCGAGGTGCTGGCCGCGCTGAAATCGGCGGCGCTGCGGGGCTGCGACGTGCGGGTGCTGCTGCCCGAGGGGCGCGACCACTGGCTGACCTGGCTGGCCGCCTATTCCTATTTCGACGAACTGCGCCTCGCGGGGGTGACGATCTGGCGCTACCAGCCGGGGTTCATGCATCAAAAGGTGATCCTGGTCGATGACGACCTTGCGGGGGTGGGCACGGCGAACCTGGACAACCGCTCGCTTCGGCTGAACTTCGAAACCATGGTGACGGTGTTTGATGACCGCTTCGCCGGCTGCGTCGCCGATATGCTGGAACGCGATTTCGCCGCGTGTGAAAACCTGCGCACCCCGCTGGACGAGCAGCCGCTGTGGCTGCGCACCGGCGCGCGCGCGGCGCGCCTGTTGGCCCCCGTCCTGTAGGAGCCCCCATGAAGATCGCAAGCTACAACATACGCAAGGCGCTTGGCACCGACCGGCGGCGCGACCCGGCCCGGGTGCTGTCGGTGCTGGGCGGCATCGACGCGGATGTGGTGCTGATCCAGGAAGCGGACCTGCGGCTGGGGCCACGCCCCACTGCCATCCCGCGCTTTCTGATCGCGCAGGAAACCGACTACCGGGTCGCGGACGTGGCCATCAACGATGTCAGCCTTGGCTGGCACGGCAATGCCATCCTGATGCGCAAGGGGCTGACCTGCGCGCGCACCGAACGCCTGCCCCTGCCCGGCCTGGAACCGCGCGGCGCGGTGCTGGCAGAAATCGACGGGCTGACCTTCGTCGGGGCGCACCTGGGCCTGATGCGGCGCTACCGGTTGCTGCAGATGACCAAGATCCGCGACTACCTGAAAGGGCGCGAGTCGCTGGCGCTGATCGGGGGCGATTTCAACGAATGGTCCGACGTGCGCGGCTATGAACCCTGGGAGCGGCATTTCAACCTGTGCCTGCCCGGGCGCAGCTACCATGCGCGCCGCCCCGTCGCCGCGCTGGACGGGATCGCCCATGGCGCGGGCCTCAAGATCGCAGCCATGGGGGTCGACACCGGGCCGCTGGCGCGGCTGGCGTCGGATCACCTGCCGATCTGGGCCGATGTTGAACGGGTCGCCGACCAGCCCCGCCCTTGCAACCCGTCCGCGCATGCGCCATCTGTCAATCCGACATGACCGCAAGCAGCCGAGGGATGTGACATGCTCGAACTGGGTGGACAGGCGCCGGCGCCTGGGAAAGACCTCATCAAGGACGTGACCGAAGCCGAATTCATGGCCGAGGTGGTGGACCGCTCGCAAGAGGTCCCTGTCATCGTCGATTTCTGGGCCCCCTGGTGCGGCCCCTGCAAGACCCTTGGCCCGGCGCTGGAAAAGGTCGTGACCGAAGCGCGCGGCGCCGTGGTCATGGCCAAGGTCAATGTCGACGAAAGCCAGATGATCGCCAGCCAGCTGCGCATCCAGTCCATCCCCACGGTCTACGCCTTCTACAAGGGCCAGCCGGTCGATGCCTTCCAGGGCGCGCTGCCCGCGTCGGAACTGAAGGCGTTCGTCGACCGGGTGATCCAGGCGGCGGGCGGGGATGCATCGGGCGGGCTGGACGCCGCCATCGAGGCGGCCGAGGAAATGCTGGACCAGGGCGCCGCGTCGGATGCGGCGCAGACCTTTGCCGCCATCCTTGAAGAAGACCCCGCCAACGCTCGCGCCTATGGCGGTTTCGTGCGCGCCTATATCGCGCTGGACGATCTGGACCAGGCCGAGGCGATCCTGAACGGCGCCCCGGCGGACATCAGCACCGCCCCCGAACTTGAAGCCGCGCATGCCGCGCTGGAACTTGCCCGGCAGGCCGCCAACGCCGGCCCCGTGGCCGAACTGACCGCCGCCGTCGATGCCGACTCTGGCAACCTGACCGCGCGGTTCGACCTGGCCCAAGCGCTTTACGCCCACGGCGACGCGCAAGGCGCAGTGGACCAGCTGCTTGAAATTTTCCGGCGCGATCGCGAATGGAACGACGGCGCGGCCAAGGCCCAGCTTTTCACCATCTTCGACGCTCTCAAGCCCAACGATCCGGTGGTGCTGAACGGGCGGCGCAAGCTTAGCTCGATGATATTTGCCTGACGGGCGCGGCGGGCTAGCTGGCAGGCCATGTCCAGACGTTTTGATCTGCCGGATGTGATCCCGGTTTTCCCCTTGCCCGGCGCGCTGCTTCTGCCGCGCGCCCGGTTGCCGCTGCACGTGTTCGAACCGCGCTACCTTGCGATGCTTGACGATGCGCTGAAGACGGAAACCCGGCTGATCGGGATGATCCAGCCCGACCGCATGTCGGAAAAGGCCGGAGGCGCCGGGCTGCACCGGATCGGCTGCGCCGGGCGCGTCACGCAGTTTTCGGAAACCGAAGACGGGCGCTACATGATCACGCTCAGCGGGTTGTCGCGCTTCAGGGTCACCGAAGAAGTCGAAGGCTTCACCCCCTACCGGCGCTGCAAGGTCAGCTGGGCCGGCTTTGAACGCGACCTTTCCGGCAGCGAACACGACCCGGACTTCGACCGCGACCGGTTCACGGAGTCGCTGGACAGGTATTTCCTGTCGCGCGGGCTGGACGCGGATTGGGGATCGCTCAAGGATGCGGATGACGAGCTGCTGATCAACTCGTTGTCGATGCTGCTGGAATTCGCACCCGAGGACAAGCAGGCGCTGCTTGAGGCGCCGTCGCTGTGTACGCGGCGCGAAACGCTCGTCACATTGATCGAATACGCCCTGCGGGGCGGCGGCCCGGAGGACAAGCTGCAATGACCGAAGACACCCCCCAGGATGCACCGCGCTTCGACCGCCGCATGCTTGAAGCGCTGGTCTGCCCGGTGACCCAGGACACGCTGGATTACGTTCCCGCGCAATCCGAACTGGTCAGCCGGGGCGCCGGGCTTGCCTTTCCGATCCGCGACGGCATTCCCCTGATGCTGATCGACGAGGCCCGCCGGATCGAGGACTGACCCGGCGCGCCCGCTCAGACCGGGTTCGGCACATCCCCGCCGGCAAAGAACGCCCGCAGGTTTTCAACCGCCATGCGGCCCATGTCTTCGCGCGCCTCAAGCGACGCGGTGCCAAGGTGCGGCAGCAGCGTGACCGTATCAAGCGCGCGCAGCGCCTCGGGCACGTGGGGTTCGTGTTCGTAGACATCCAGCCCCGCCCCCGCGATGCGCTGCGACACAAGCGCGCCGGTCAGCGCCGCCTCGTCCACGATATCCCCGCGTGAGACGTTCACCAGGTGGGCATGCGGTTTCATCGCCCCGATCACCTCGGCATCGACCGTGTGGCGGGTTTGCGGGCTGGCGGCAAGCGCCACGAACAGCACGTCGACCTCTGCCGCAAGGGCGCGCGCGTCGTCGCAGCGCGTGGCGGGGAAATCCAGATCCTTGCCTGACCGCGAGGTATAGAACACCTGCATCCCAAAGCCGAAATGACAACGCCGCGCGATGGCCTGCCCGATGTTGCCCATGCCCAGGATGCCGATGCGCTTGCCGGTCACATGCATGCCCAGCATCTGGACGGGGTGCCAGCCCTGCCAGCCGCCCGAGCGCACCAGCCGCTCGCCCTCGGCGGCGCGGCGGCAGCTCATCAGCATCAGCGTCATGGCGATATCGGCGGTCGGATCGGTGACGGCGCCGGGCGTATTGGTGACGATCACCCCGGCGCGGCGCGCGGCTTCGATATCTATGTGATTGAAGCCCATGCCGAAATTGGCAAGGATGCCGGCCCGCGGGGTTCCGGCGTCGGCAAAGACCTGCGCGTCGAACCGATCGCCCAGCGTCACCAGCGCGCCGTCGTATTCCGTCAGCGCGGCGCGCAGCTCAGCCCCGTTCAGCGGGTCGGGGCGATCGCGGTAGACCACGTCGAACAGCTCGCGCGCCTGCGCCACGACGCTGCG
>CAXICP010000348.1:0-4064 GCA_964022595.1 uncultured Salipiger sp. | reverse complement strand
GGGCCCTGGCCCGGCGCAGTCGTCAGTGGCGCGCGTCGGGGGCGGTGATGTCGCCCGACAGACCGTGCGCGCGCGCTTCCTTCACCAGCCCTTCCATGCCCTTGCAATGTTCGGTGTTGGGCTTGATGCCGTGGTCGTTGCACAGCTTTTCAATCTCGGCGATGCCGTCGGCAATGCCGTTTGCGCCGTCGATCAGCGCCTCGGACAGATCCTTGTCCTGGGCGGCGCGGCCCAGTTCGGTGACGACGGGCAGGGCCTGGGTGTTGGCGCTCCAGATGTCCTGCAGCTGGTCGAGGTAAATGTCCTTGAGTGTGTTCATGGCCATCTCGGTATCCTTTGTTCTGTGTCGTTCACCAACCGGACAGCCCCGTGGAAGGTTCCTGCGAACCCTCACACCGGCGCGTTCAGGCGCCCCCGTTCCCTGCTTGCCCGAAGGCCGGGATCAGACCACGAGGCCGGGCAGCTTCCCGGCGTCGGCGGCTTCGTGGCAGTGATCGATGAACGCCTGGATGGTGCGCGAGACATGGGCCGCCCGAGACATGGCGATGCCCAGCTTCAGCGGTTCCACGTCGCTGTTCAGGGGGATGAATTTCAGCGGCTTGCCGTCCATCGCCGAATCCGAAACCGTGCGCATGTTCGAGATGCCAAAGCCAAAGCCATTGGCGACCAGGCTGCGCTGCACCGAAACCTCGGTCGTGCGTTCGGCGATGCGCGGGCGCCGCCCAAGGGCGCGGAAGAACGACAGGAAATAGTCAGAGCTGTGCGGCAGATCCAGCAGAACCATGTCATGGTCCACCAGATCCGCGACCGACACGTCGCGCCGCCCGGCGAGCGGGTGGGCCACATCCACCATGACATAGGGCGGCAGGCTTTGCAGCGGCTGGAAGTCGATGTCGCTTGGCAGGGACAGATCGTAGGTCAGCGCCACCTCGATGCGGGATGAACGCAGCGCGTCGAAGATCTGCGCCTGGTCAAGTTCGACCTGGGTGAAATCCACGCTTTCGTACTTGTCGACAAAGCTGCGGCGCAGTTGCGGCACCATGAGCTGCACGAAGGTGCGCATGCAGCCCACCCGCAGCGATCCGCGCACGCTGCCGGTATAGATATGCGCCATGTCGTTCAGCTTGTCGGCGGCTTCGATCACGGCGCGGGCCTGCGCGATGAAATGTTCCCCCGCGGGGGTCAGAACGGACCCCTGCGAATGACGGCGGGTGAAAAGCTGAACGCCAAAACCCGCCTCAAGCTGGGCGATGGCCGAGGACATGGAAGGCGCGGTCACGTTCACCTTGTCGGCGGCCAGCGCGATGCTGCCCGCTTCGCCCACCGCGATGAAATATTCCAGCTGTCGCAGGGTGAACCTTAGGGGCATGTGCTTTACCTTCGTCTTTGCCGGGCGGCGCGCAGGGGGCGCGGCGCCCGGCGCGTGCTATTCGTCGCCGGGAACACCATAAGACGGCGCGCGCGCAGGATCGAGAGCGCGGGACACGTAGGCATCCATCTGCGGCGCATAGACCGCATAGGCGTCTTCAAGCGCGGCGATGGGGCAGTCGCGCGACCAGTCGATGCGCAGCTCGGCCAGCGGCCAGCTTTGCCGGTCCACCAGCAACAGCCCCGCCGAATGCACCGGGCCTTCTTCGCCGCCGGCGTCCAGCCCGGCGCGCAACGCCCCCAGAAGCCGCAGGCCAAGATGCCCGCGACGGTTGGAAAAGGCTTGCACCATCACCTCGGGCACGCCGGCATCCGCAAGCAGGTTGCCCGCCGCCGCCACGTCGCGGGCCTGGGCTTCGGACCACATGCCAAGCACGTTGCTGCCGGAATAGACCGCCGCCTGCCCGGAACGATCGACCGCCAGCACCTGCCGATAGGCCATGTGGGCGCCGCGCCGTTCCAGGATGGCCAGCGCCTCGTGCGGGCTTGCACCGGCGGCCATGAGGTCAAGCGCGTGGGGGCCAAGCCTGGGGTCGGTGACGTTCTGGGTCGCCACCGCGCCGACGCCCGCGCGGGCAAAGGCGCAGCGCGCCGCCACCGCCGGCGACGAAGACGCGATCGCGACCCCGAACATGCCGGTTTCGACGCAATGGCCTATGATGGAAAAGGTCATGTGAACTCCGTCGGGTGCGAAGATCCGCCCCGGGTTGGCTGTTGGCGTGCGGTGCGGGCGCGCCCGTTGTTGCGCCCGCGCAGGGATTAATCCGGGATGACGGCGGTGGCGTCGATTTCGACCAGCCATTCGGGGCGGGCCAGCGCGACCACCACAAGCCCGGTGCAGACCGGGTGCACGCCCCTGATGTATTCGCCCATGGTCCGATACACCGCCTCGCGGTGGCGCACGTCGGTAAGATAGACCACCAGCTTGGTCACATGGGCCATTTCGCCGCCGCATTCCTCGACCAGCTGGCGGATGTTGCTCATGACCTTGTGGGTCTGTTCGACCGGATCGTTGCCCTTGATGTTCTCGGCGGTATCAAGATCCTGCGGGCACTGACCACGCAGAAAGATCGTCGTGCCCCCCTTGGCGACGACGGCCTGCGCAAGGTCGTTGTCGAGCGCCTGCTCGGGGTAGGTATCCTTGGTGTTGAACTTGCGGTGACGGTAATGCGCCATTGGAAGCTGTCTTTCTGTCAGAGGGGCACGCGGCCCGGTAGGGTCAGGGGGTCAGGCAAAGGGCCGGGTGGCGGACATGGCGGGCCGGGTGTCGAACGCCGCGTGCCAGTCGGCCATCGCCGGGTGCGGGCCGCGCCAGTCAAGATCGGGAAAGCGGAAGCTTAGCCAGCCAAGCGCGCAGCCATAGGCGATGGCGCCGATGTCGTGGCAGCCATCGTCGGGCAGATCGTCGTTCATCGCGGCCAGCGCGTCGAACAGTTTTTCGCGCTGCTTGTCGATCCAGAGCGGCCAGCGCTGCGGCTCGGGGCGGATCAGCGTTTCGTAGCGGATCAGCAGCGCCGCATCCAGAAGCCCGTCGGCCAACGCCTGCCGGCGCAGCGCGGTCCAGCGGGCGGGCCCGGGGGCGGGGAACAGCCCGCCGCCATGAAGGCTGTCGAGATATTCGCAGATCACCCGGCTGTCATACAGCTTTGTGCCATCGCCGGTCTGCGCGGCGGGCACCTTGGCCAGCGGATTCACCGCCTGGATCGACAGGTCGCGGTCCACCGGGTGGGCGGCGGTGTTGCGGATCTGGATGTCGGCGTCGATGCCCAGCTCATGCGCCACGGCCATGACCTTGCGCACGAACGGAGAGGCAGAGCCCCAGTAAAGCGTCAGCGTCATTGTGCGGCCTCGTCGGTAACCAGGGCGATCTTGCCGAAGTTCTGCCCGCTTTCAAGCAGCGCATGCGCTGCGCGCGCGTCGCGCAGCGGCAGCGCCCGGGACAGCACCGGGCGGACCTTGCCCGGCCCGATCAGGGGCAGCAGATGGTCGCGCACGCCCGCCGCGATGGCGGCCTTTTCGGCGTCGCTCTTGGGGCGCAGGGTCGACGAGCTTAGCCACAGCCCCTTGCGCATCACCAGCCCAAGATCGACCGGCGCGATCATCCCCGTCATGAACGACAGCCCGATATGCCGCCCGCCGGGGGCCATGCAGGCAAGATGCGCGTTGACCGCATCCCCGCCAAGGATGTCCAGCACCACATCGACGCCCACGCCGCCGGTCAGGCGCAGCACCTCGGGGGCCAGATCGGCGCTGCGGTAATCAATGGCATGCGCGCCCATCGCTTCCAGCCGGGCGCATTTGTCGGGGCCACCGGCGGTCACGATGACCTTTGCGCCGATCGCCAGCGCCAGTTGCAGCGCCAGCGTGCCGATGCCGCTTGCGCCGCCCTGGATCAGGACCCAATCGCCGGTCTTGAGCCCGCCGCGTTCGAACAGGTTGTGCCAGATGGTGAACAGCCCCTCGGGCAGGATCGCCGCCTCGGTGAGGCTGATCCCTTCGGGAACGGGCAGGCACTGGTCGGCCATGGCAAGAACCCGGGTGGCATAGCCGCCCGCCTTGACCAGCGCCATGACCGGGCTGCCGATCAGCGCCGGATCGACCCCGGCGCCCACGGCTTCGATGGTGCCCGCGACCTC
>CAXICP010000347.1:0-4072 GCA_964022595.1 uncultured Salipiger sp. | reverse complement strand
CCACCAGCCGGTCCCCCGGCCCCGGCCCCGCCACCACCGGCGGAAAGGCCCGGGCCGGTTCCGGCGCGCCGTCGAACCGGAACTGCCCCAGCCGCCAGCTTGCAAGATCCACCGTCACCATCTGCCCCAGCGGCGAGGGCGCGTGCCCCAGCAGCACCGCCAGCGCCATCTGCGCCTGAAGCGCCCCCAGCAGCGCGACCACAGGCCCCATGACCCCCGCTTCGGCGCAGGTGGCGGCCTGCGGGGGCGGGTCGGGGAACAGCGCGCGCAGGCTGGCCGCGCCGCCGCACAGCCCCGCCGCATGGCCCTGCCGGGCAATCACCGACGCCGCGATCAGCGGCTTGCCCCGCGACAGGCACAGATCGGACAGCGCGTAGCTGGTGGCGAAATTGTCAGCGGCATCGATCACCACATCGGCGCCCGTCACGTCGCTGTCCGGGCCCAGCCGGTCCACATGGGCCGTGACCGCGCAATCGGGGTTCAGCGCGCCAAGGTGGCGCGCGGCGGCGCGGGCCTTGGGCTGGCCGATGTCGGCCATGCGATACAGGGTCTGGCGGTGCAGGTTGTGTTCTTCGACCCGGTCCGCGTCATAGACCGAAATCCGCCCCACCCCGGCCCCCGCCAGCAGCGGCAGCAGCGCCGAGCCAAGCCCCCCTGCCCCGGCCACCAGCACATGCGCGCGCGCCAGCCTTGCCTGCCCTTGCGGGCCGATCTCGGGCAGGCAGGTCTGGCGGGAATAGCGCGTCATGCCTGCCCCCGCGTCGCGTCCAGCCATTCGCGGCAGCGCGCGGCGGGGTCGCGCGCGGCCTGGATGTCGGTCACCACCGCCGCGCTGTCCGCGCCAGCGGCGAAAAGCGCGGGCAGGCGATCGGGGGTGATGCCTCCGATGCCGACCAGCGGCACGGCGCCGCAGGCCCGTTTCCACGCCGCCACCCGGTCAAGCCCCTGCGGGCCCCATTTCATCTTTTTCAGCAGCGTGGGCCAGACCGGCCCCAGCGCCACGTAGGCGGGCCGAAAGGCCAGGGCGCGCGCCAGTTCGCCTTCGTCATGGGTGGACAGGCCGAAGGCGACGCCGCCGGCCTGAAGCGCGTCGAAATCGGCGCTGTCCATGTCTTCCTGCCCCAGGTGGACCGCGTCGCACCCCAGATCCAGCGCCAGGCGCCAGTGGTCATTGACCACAAGCTGCGCGCCATGCGCGGCGCAGCAATCGCGCGCGCGGATGATCTGGCCGCGCAGGTCGGCGCCCGCATCCTTGATGCGCAGCTGCACCAGCCGCACGCCCAAGGGCACAAGCCGTTCCAGCGCATCCGCGTCGCTGACGATCAGGTAAAAGGGATCAAGCCTCATGCCAGGTTCGCCATGCCGAACACCGGGGTCGAGGGCGCGGCCATGTCGCGCGGCGGCATCAGCCCCGCGCCATGCGCCGCGCGGCCCGCCGCCACCGCCTGCCCAAAGGCGCGGGCCATGGCGACCGGGTCCAGCGCCCGCGCCACGGCGGTGTTCAGCAGCACCGCGTCATAGCCCATTTCCATCGCCAGCGCCGCCTGGCTGGGCGCGCCGATGCCCGCATCCACCACCAGCGCCACATCCGGGAAATGCGCCCGCAGCGCGGCAAGCGCCGGGGCGTTGCGCAGCCCCTGCCCCGACCCGATCGGCGCGCCCCAGGGCATCAGCACCCGGCAGCCCGCATCGATCAGACGCTCGGCGACCACGAGGTCTTCGGTCGTGTAGGGAAAGACCTGGAAGCCGTCGGCGCACAGGGCGCGCGCCGCGTCGACAAGGCCGAAGGGGTCGGGTTGCAGCGTGTCGGCGTTGCCGATCACCTCAAGCTTGATCCAGGGCGTGCCGAACAGCTCGCGCGCCATGTGGGCGGTGGTGATCGCCTCGCGCGCGGTATGGCAGCCGGCGGTATTGGGAAGAATACGGCAGCCGCTGGCGGCCAGGATGTCGCGAAAGGCGCCGCCCTGCGGCCCCTCGCGGCGCAGGGACACGGTGATGACCTCGGCCCCCGAAGCGGCGATGGCATCGCGCAGCACCTGCGGCGACGGGTATTGCGCCGTGCCCAGCATCAGCCGGCTGGTCAGATCGGTTCCGTAGAACATGCGCCTAACCCCCCTGCATCGGCATCAGCAGTTCGACCCGCGCGCCGTCGCTCAGCGGAGTCGCGGCGCGCAGCGAGCGGGGAACGAAGGCGCCGTTCAGCGCCGATGCGACGGATGCCGCATCGCAGCCGCGCTCATCGATCAGGGCGGCAAGGGTGGTGGCGGCCGTGTCGACCGGCGCGCCGTTAAGGTCAATGCGCATGAAGCGTCTCCTCGGTCATCATCTGTGCAAGGCGCATCGCCAGCACGGGCGCCATGAGAAACCCGTGCCGGTACATGCCGTTGACGTGGATGCGATCCCCGTCGCGGCGGATCGCGGGCAGGTTGTCGGGCAGCGACGGGCGCAGCCCGGCGGCGGTGAACAGGATCTCGGCCTCGGCCAGGCCGGGGTGCAGCGCATAGGCGGCCGACAGCAGTTCCATCGCGGCGCGGGCGGTGATGCCGCCGGTCGATCCGCTTTCCACCATCGTGGCGCCCAGCATGTAGCGCCCTGCCCCGCGCGGCACGAGGTAGCAGGCAAAGCGCGGATGCAGCAGGCGCAGCGGGCGCGTCAGGCTGACATCGGGGGCATAAAGTTCCATCATCTCGCCGCGCACCGGGCGCAGATCGGGCAGCGGCGCACCCATGCCGGTGCAATCTATGATGCGGCCACGCGGCGCGCCGGCGTGAATGGGCACGCCGGTTTCCGTCAACTTTTCGCGCAGGGCGGCTAGCGCGGCGACCGGGTCCAGATGCGCCTCGGGTTCAAAGAACAGGGCTTGGGAAAAGCGCCCCGCAAGGTCCGGTTCCAGCGTGGCGGGATCGACCGTGACATGGCCCTGCACGGCGCGGGCAAAGCGCGCCAGCTCGGCCGCGTCGCGCGGCGGGGCAAGCACCAGCGTGCCGCGCCGCTGCACGCCGGGCACCCGCGCGGCCCACCAATCCACCGCGCGTTGACCTTGCGTCACCACAAGATCGGGCGCGCCGTCGCCTTCGCAGAAGGGCGCAAGCATTCCCCCCGCAAGGCGCGACACCGGGGCGGGCCCGGCATCGATCAGCTCGACCCGGTGGCCCGCCTCGGCCAGGGCGGTGGCGCAGCACAGCCCCGCCACCCCTGCCCCGAGAACCGAGATCATTCCGACGGTTCGGGGACATACAATTCGCCCCCTTCGCGGAATTTCTCGGCCATGCGCTGCATCCCCTCGCGCTTTTCGGCTTCGGCGCGGATGTCGTGGCTGATCTTCATCGAACAGAATTTCGGCCCGCACATGGAACAGAAATGCGCGACCTTGTGGGCATCGGCGGGCATGGTTTCGTCATGCATGTCCCGCGCGGTGTCCGGGTCGAGCCCGATGTTGAACTGATCCTCCCAGCGGAATTCGAACCGCGCGCGGCTGATGGCATCGTCGCGGCGTTGCGCGCCCGGATGCCCCTTGGCCAGGTCCGCCGCATGCGCCGCGATCTTGTAGGTGATCACCCCGGTTTTCACATCGTCCCGGTCGGGCAGACCAAGGTGTTCCTTGGGCGTGACATAGCACAGCATCGCCGTACCGAACCATCCGATCATCGCCGCACCGATGGCGCTGGTGATGTGGTCATAGCCCGGCGCGATGTCGGTGGTCAGCGGCCCCAGCGTGTAGAACGGCGCCTCGTCGCAATGTTTCAGCTGCTCGTCCATGTTGGCCTTGATCTTGTGCATGGCCACATGGCCCGGCCCTTCGATCATCACCTGGCAATCGCGCGCCCAGGCGATTTTCGTCAGCTCGCCCAGCGTGTGCAATTCGGCGAACTGCGCCTCGTCATTGGCATCGGCGATGCATCCCGGGCGCAGCCCGTCGCCAAGGCTGAAGCTTACATCGTATTTTCTGCATATTTCGCAGATCTCGGCGAAATGTTCGTACAGGAACGATTCCCGGTGATGATGCAGGCACCATTTCGCCATGATCGAACCGCCGCGCGACACGATGCCCGTGACACGTTTGGCGGTCATC
>CAXICP010000346.1:0-4076 GCA_964022595.1 uncultured Salipiger sp. | reverse complement strand
GCGCGATGGTTTGTCCCTTCATGAGGGTTGGTATAGCGTGAAACCCGCCGCCTGCAACAGGCCCGCTGTTTCCGCAAGCGGCAGCCCGACGACGGCGGTGAAACTGCCGCTGATCCACGGGATGAAGGCGCCCGCCAGCCCCTGGATGCCATAGCCGCCCGCCTTGCCCTGCCAGTCGCCGCTGGCGATGTAGTCGCGGATTTCCAGCGCGGACAGCCGTTTCATGCGCACATCTGTCACCACATCGCGCTGCCAGACGCGATCACCCCGCTTGACGGCAACGGCGGTGATGACCTTGTGACGGCGCCCGGACAGCAGGGAAAGAAAGCCCTCGGCCTCGGCCGCGTCGGCGGGTTTGCCCAGAATGCGGCGCCCCAGCGCGACGGTGGTGTCGGCGCAAAGCACGACTTCGTCATCGGCGCAGGGAATCGCATCGGCCTTTTCGCGGGCGAGACGCACGCAATAGGGGCGCGGCAGCTCGCCCCTGCGCGGATCTTCGTCGATGTCGGGGGGGCGGATGTCGAAGGGTGTCAGCCCAAGCTGGGCAAGCAGCTCGCGGCGGCGGGGGCTACCCGACCCAAGCACGAGCTTCACGCGCGGGCCCATGCAAAAGCTGTCCGCAAAGCGGAGATCCTTGATAGATACAGGCCCATGCGAGGCTTATTTGAAGCGGTAGTTGATCCGACCCTTGGTCAGATCGTAGGGGGTCATTTCCACCTGGACCCGGTCGCCTGCCAGAACACGAATGCGGTTTTTCCGCATCTTGCCTGCCGTATGCGCGATGATTTCATGGCCGTTCTCGAGTTCGACCCGGAATGTCGCGTTGGGCAGGAGTTCCTTCACGACGCCGGGGAATTCGAGAGTGTCTTCCTTGGCCATGTTGTCTCCTGAAGTCGCAGTTCCGCCAAAGGCGCGGAACGCGTCAGGATATGCGCGCAATCCAGCCGCTTTTCAAGAGCCGAATCCCGCAAATCACGAAAGGTCCCGCAATTCGGCGGGACCGTCACGTCCGGCCTGCTCGTCCCAGTGGGAGCGGTTGAGCACTACGCCATCCTTTCGAACCCGCGCCACCGCGTCAAGATCGAGCGTGGCATAGGTCCAGCCGGGTTTGTCCATCACTCCCTGCGCCAGAACGCCATCCGCCGGAAAGCCGGTGTCGGGCGGGCCGAAGATGCCGCCCACGCCGCGGTTGGTTTCCACCGAATAGGACCAGTCGCAATCGCCCACGGTCGACGACATCACCGTGACGCATTGCTGTTCCAGCGCGCGGGCCATGGCGCCGATGCGCACGCGGTTGTACCCGTGGGCGGCCTCGGTGCAGGACGGCACCAGCAGCAGGTCCGCATCCATCAGCGCGCGGGCCAGCAGCGGATATTCGCTGTCATAGCAGATCAGGATGCCGATTTTGCCAAGGCTGGTGTCGAACAGGGTCAGCGGGCCGCCGCCGACCACGCCCCAGTCTTCGCGTTCGAAGCGGGTCATGATCTGCTTGTCCTGATGCCCCATGGCGCCCGAGGGCGCGAACAGGCGCGCGCGGTTGACCGGGCGTTCGCCGATTTCCGGATCAAAGACCGGGGCCGACGCCGCAAGGATATGCGCGCCGTGCTTTCGGGCAAGGTCGGCGTGCAGGGCGTCGACCTCGGGAATGCGGCTGGCCACCGCGTGCAGCGATGCCTCAAGATCCATGGCCGCCTCGGGGCCGGCAAGGGTGGCGAGTTCCATCGCGCCATATTCGGGAAAGATCATCAGGTCGGCGCCATTGCCGGCGGCCTCGGCCACCCAGTCGGAGATCTTGGCGACATAGGCATCCCAGCTGGCCAGGAAATCCATGTTGTAGGCGGCGGCGGCGATTTTCATGCAAAGGCTCCGTTTGAAGGCTGGAAACAGGGGCGCGGGCCCGCGTCCCGGAATTGGCCCGGGATCACGTCAGCGCCCGGATCCAGAACTGCAGGGCGTGGTCGGTTTCGCCCGGTTGGTCCACGTCTTTCCATCGGAAATGGGCAACCGCGTCAACAAGGGGCGCATAGCCCCGCTTGCGCCAGAACGGATCAAGCGGCGCGTAGCCCTCTGGGCGAAGCGGGTGATCGGCGGGGCGCTGCACGGCGCAAAAGGCCGAGCGCGCACAGCCAAGGGCGCGGGCGTGATCCTCGCGCAGATCGAAAAAGCGGTGCCCGATCCCCTGCCCCCGGTATTCGGGCAGCAGCATGGATTCGGCGCAGTAGAACACCGTGTCCAGATCGATCCCCGTGCCATCGAAGGCGGCGGCGAATTCGCCCGCGTGGTCCCGCATATGCGTGCCTGTCGCGGCCCCGACAAGCCGCGCCCCGTCAAAGGCCCCGACCAGCACCGCGCGTTCGCTGTCGCGATAGGTTTCCAGGTAGCGCCGTTCGTAATCAAGATCGCCATCGTAAAGATAGGGAAAGGCGCGGAACACCCCAAGGCGCAGGCGCGCCACGTCATCCAGCGCCCCGTCCAGCCCCGCGCCGGTCAGCACCCGCGCCTGCATCACGACACCTGCCGGATCCAGTCGGCAAGGTTGTAATAGGTGACCACGCGGGTGATCTTGCCGCCTTCAAGGCTGAAGAACGACCCGGCGGGCAGACGGTAGGTCTGTCCCCGGGCGTCCGGCAGGCCCTCGTCGGTGTTCAGGTAGGTGCCGTTGACGATGTATTCGGCGGCGGCGCGGGTGCCGCCTTCGGATTCGAACAGGACGATGTCGGTCAGGGTCTCGTCGTAGCAGTGCGACATGTGGGCGCAGAATTCGGCGAATTTCACCTTGCCGCTGCGCACCTGGCCCTCGTTGACGTGATGCGCGATATCGCTGTGCAGACAGCCCAGCATCGCGTCGGTGTCCTTGGCGTTGAAGGCGTCGAAATAGGCCTTGATCGTGTCGGTGGCGGTCATGTCTCTCCCCATCTGGTCCTGAGTTTGTCGCGGATCTGGTCGCGGGTCTGGCGGTAGGCGTTCAGCTTGGTCTCGCGGGTTTCGCCCAGGCCGGTGGGGTCCATGATCGGCCAGTATTCCACCGTCAGGTGATAGAACCGCGTCAGGTCCAGCGCGGCGCGCTGCGCGGCCGGAGACATGGCGACGATCAGGTCGAACCCCGAAAGCGCCTCGCCCATTTCTTCCAGCTCGTCGAAGCTGCGCGACTTGTGGTTGTCCAGCTCGACGCCGATTTTGCGGCAGACCGAGATGGCAAAGCCGTCCACGTCCAGATCGTTCACCACGCCGACCGATTGCACATAGGTTTCGAAACCGTAGAGCTTTTTCATGATGCCCTCGGCCATGGGCGACCTTACCGCGTTGTGATCGCAGCAGAAAAGAACCGATTGAGGCAGATCGCCCAAACCTTAGCCTCCGAAATGCAGCACGCAGATCAGCGTGAAAAGACGGCGCGCGGTGGCGTCGTCGATGTCTGCCTTTCCGTCCAGCCGTTCCTGAAGGATGCGCGCGCCTTCGTTGTGGATGCCGCGCCGGGCCATGTCGATGGTTTCGATCTGGCTGGGGGCGCCGGTCTTGACCGCGTCGAAGTAGCTTTTGCAGATCTGGAAATAATCGCGCACCACCTGCCGGAAGGGCGACAGCGACAGGTGGAATTCGGCGCAGGGTTCGGCGGTTTCGGTGGCCACGTCGAACACCAGCCGCTTTTCGCGGATCGCAAGGCCCAGCCGGTAGGGCCCGTCGGGCGCCGCGCGCCCGTCGCGCGCGGGCAGCGTGAAGCTGTTTTCTTCCATGAGATCGAACATCGCCACCTTGCGCTCCTGCTCGATCTCGGGCGTGGGCGGCGGCAGGTCGGCGTCGTCCAGGACGATCTGCGAGATGTGGCTCATGGGCGTCATCCTTGTCAGGGTCCGAAAGGAGTAACGTGGCCCCAGGGGCGGCGCAACGGCGTTGGGCCGCCCCAAGGGGATATTCCCGCGCCCTGCCCGATCAGGCGGCCCCGCGCGCGGCGGACCGCAGGCGTCAGCCGTTCAGCTTGCGCAGCCGCGCCGTGACGCTAAGCCCATGCGCCTGACGGCTTGCGGATTGCGCCAGCACCTCGGCGGCGCGTCCGCCGGCGCGCCGCGCCCGCGGCG
>CAXICP010000345.1:0-4087 GCA_964022595.1 uncultured Salipiger sp. | reverse complement strand
GGATGTTGTTGCGCCAGCTCTTGCCGGCAAAGATGCCGTAATGCCCCGCGCCCGGTTCCAGGTGGCTTGCCTTCTTCGAATCCGGCAGGCCGGTGCACAGATCCAGCGCGGCGACGCATTGGCCGGGCGCGGCGATGTCATCATTAGCGCCCTCGACCGTCTTGACCGCCACATCGGTGATCTTGCCGATATCGACCTTGTGCCCGTCGACGACAAAGCTGTTCCTGGCGATCTCGCCGTTCTTGAAGATCCGCTCGACCGTCGACAGGTAGAATTCCGCCGGCATGTCCATCACCGCGAGATATTCATCGTAGAAGCGGTTGTGAGCGTCGTGATCGGTGGCCTCGCCGCGCGCGACCTTCAGGATCTCGTCGGAAAACGCCTTGGCGTGGCGTTCGGCGTTCATCGCCATGAAGGACGTCAGCTGCAAGAGCCCCGGGTAGACCAGCCGCCCCACGCCCGGATACTTGAAACCGACCCGCTGGATCATCGTTTCCTCAAGCTGGCCCATGGTCACGCGGCTGCCGAAATCGGTGACATCGGTGGGCGTGGCATCGGGGTCGATCGGCCCGCCGATCAGCGTCAGCGTGCGCGGCTGCGCCTTGGGGTCAAGTTCGGCCAGATAGGCCGTGGCCGCCAGCGTCAGCGGCGCGGGCTGGCACACCGCGATCACGTTGGTGTCCGGCCCCAGGTGGCGCATGAATTCCACGAGGTACAGCGTGTAATCCTCGATGTCGAACTTGCCGCAGCTTACGGGAATGTCGCGGGCGTTCTTCCAGTCGGTCACATAGACCTCGGCATCGGGGATCAACGAGATCACGGTCGAACGCAGCAGCGTGGCATAGTGCCCCGACATGGGCGCGACCAGCAGGACCTTGCGGGGCTTTTCCTCGCGTTCGGCGACGTTGAAATGGATCAGCTTGGCAAAGGGGTGGTCCAGCACCGTTTCCTTGTGCACCAGGTGGTCCTTGCCGTCGTTGCAGGTGATCGACCGGATCCCCCAGGACGGCTTGACCGTCATGCGCTTGTAGCTGCGTTCGGCCACCTCGCCCCAGGCCGCGACCCAGCTGATCGCCGGGTTGGGAATGACCGAAAGCGCAGGGTAGGATGCCATCGCCTTGGCCGTCGCCCCGATCCACTGGTTGGTGTTGCGAAGGGTTTCCATCAGGTCGTAGGTCGCCATGTAACGCATGCGCGATGTCTCCTGTCTATCTGCCCGCATTCGTACAAGGCGCGCCGCACCTGCACATCGATTTCCTTGCGGGCCTGCTGCGGGAACATGCCGTGCGCCGCAGTTGCTGTGCGCGCCCGGACCCGGTCCTGTCAAACAAATTCGCCGCTTTGACCGACGCGGCAGGCTCGTTATCCTTGGTCACTGTAGAAGATAGGGGGGATTCGCGATCATGACAACAAATGGCGGTGTCATCAGTCCCGAGCGCGAAAAGCTCGAGGAAAACCTTGCAAAGATAGAAGAGCTTAGCCAACGTCTTCTGGGCGCGCTTGCGGCACACAAGCCGGTGAGCCCGGCGCTGTCGGGGCCCGATCCGGCGCTTTATACCCAGGCGATGACCGCCTACTGGCAGGAATGGGCCCGCAACCCCGCCAAGGTCTTCGAACGGCAGGTCGGCTACTGGGGCAAGTCGCTTCAGCACTACCTTGAAGCGAACAAGGCGCTGGCCGAGGGGCGGCTTTCCCCGCCCGAAGACACCGGCCCCAGCGACAAGCGCTTCAAGAACCCGCTGTGGGACAGCCACCCCTATTTCAACTTCATCAAGCAGCAATACCTGATCAACGCCGACGCGATCCGCGCCGCGGTCGATGACATCGAAGACCTGGACCCGACCGAAAAGCGCCGCCTGCATTATTTCGCCCGGCAGATCACCGACATGATGGCGCCGACCAATTTCTTCGCCACCAATCCGGACGCGCTGCAAAAGGCCATCGACACCGAAGGCGAAAGCCTGGTGAAGGGGCTGGAAAACCTAGTCGCCGACCTGGAGGCGAACAACGGCGAATTGGTCGTGCGGCTGGTGGACGAGGCCGCCTTCGAGATCGGCGGCAACATCGCTACCTCCGAAGGCAAGGTGGTCTGGCGCAACCGGCTGATGGAACTGATCCAGTATTCCCCCACCACCGACACGGTGCACGACACGCCCGTGGTGATCTTTCCGCCCTGGATCAACAAGTTCTACATCCTTGACCTGAAACCGCAGAACAGCCTGATCCGCCACATCGTCGATCAGGGCTACACGCTGTTCGTCGTCAGCTGGGTCAACGCCGATGAAAGCTACCGCGATGTCGGGCTCGAGGATTACATCGAAGACGGCTACCTGACCGCCATGCGCATCGTGCGCGAGATCTGCGGCACCGAGCAGGTGAACGCGGTCGGCTACTGCATCGCCGGCACGACCCTGGCGCTGACGCTGTCGCTGCTGAAGAAACGCGGCGACAGGCAGGTGAAATCCGCCACCTTCTTCACCACGCTGACGGATTTCGGCGAGCAGGGCGAATTCGTGCCCTTCCTGCAGAACGATTTTGTCGACGGGATCGAAAAGGAAGTCGAAGCCAGCGGCATCCTGAAAAGCTTCATCATGGCGCGGACCTTTTCCTTTCTGCGCTCGACCGACCTGATCTACACGCCTGCGATCCGGTCCTACATGATGGGCGAAACGCCCCCCGCCTTCGATCTGCTGTACTGGAACGGCGACGGCGCGAACCTGCCCGGCAAGATGACGATGCAGTACCTGCGCGGCCTGTGCCAGCGCAACGAATTCTCGGAAGGGCGCTTTCAGCTTCTGGGCGAAACGCTGGACCTGCGCGATGTGGATGTGCCGCTGATCTCGATCGCGGCGGAAACCGACCACATCGCCGCGTGGAAGGATTGCTACCGGGGCGTTCAGAAGATGGGCGCGCGGTCCAAGACCTTCATCCTGTCGGAATCGGGCCATATCGCCGGCATCGTGAACCCGCCCAGCAAGAAGAAATACGGCCATTACCTGAACGCTGATCTGCGCCCCGCCGCCGACGAATGGCAGGCGGGCGCCACCTATCACGAGGGGTCGTGGTGGCCGGTCTGGACCGCCTGGCTGAAGAAGCGGTCCGGGCGCAAGGTGCCCGCGCGCACGCCGGGCGATTCGGATCACCCGGTGCTGTGCGACGCGCCGGGAACCTATGTGCGCGTAAAAGCCGGCAGTCCGGGCGTCTAAACCGCCCATTTACGCTGCATTGCAGAAATATTCCTTGAAATGCTGCGCTGCAGCATTCATATTGATGTCAGCCGATCAAATCGGGGGGTGGGCCCCCGAGGCAGACAGACAGGAATTCAAAGATGGCCGCCACGACGCAAGACTTCACCGCCATGATGAAAGACATGATGGGCTCGTTTCCCGTCGACACCAAGGCCATGGACGAGGCTTTCAAGACCACCGCGACGCTGAACGAAAAGCTGTCGTCCGTGGCGCTTGAAGCGGCCGAGAAATCGACCGAAATCTCCGCCAAGTGGACCAAGGACACCCTGACCAAGATGTCCGAAATGGCCCGCGTCAAGGCAGAGCCGGCCGATTACGCCAAGGCCATGACCGATTTCGCCTCGGCCCAGGCCGAAACCGCAGCCGAAAACATGGCCGCCTTCGCCGAGATCGCGAAGAAGGTCCAGATGGACACCGTCGAACTGATGATGGCCGCGGGCAAGGATTTCTCCGAGGATGCGACCGCCGCCGTCAAGAAGGCGACCGATGACATGACCTCGGCCGCGCGCAAGGCGTCGGTGAAGTAACCTGCTCCGGTCCGCCGCGTGGCGTGACAGATGCAAGATTGCGCCCCCTCTCCTCCCGATCGCGGCGCAATACGGTGGGGCGGGTTCACAGCAGAACCCGCCCCTTTTTCGTTCCGCCCCGCCCGACCCGCCCCCTGGGCAAGCAGCGGCCCGCTTCATGAAGCTTTTGGAAAAAGGTGCTGTCCCCCCTTGCAATGCTGCATCGCAGCATAGACATTCGCAGCATCCCCAAGGCGGCGACGCCTCGCCGCAAAATCCCCCGAAGGAGGAGATTTCAAGATGGCAATGACCGAAGACTTCACCGCCAAGATC
>CAXICP010000344.1:0-4095 GCA_964022595.1 uncultured Salipiger sp. | reverse complement strand
CCCACCGAAACCCTGTGCGAAGAAGTCTGCGTGCGCGAAACCGCCGAGGGTCGCCCCGTCGAGATCGGGCGCCTGCAGCGATACGCCACCGATACGGTGATGGCGCAGAACTCGCACCCGTTCGAACGGGCCGCGACCACCGGCAAGCGCATCGCCGTGGTCGGCGCGGGGCCGGCGGGGCTGGCCTGCGCCCATCGCCTGGCGATGCTGGGCCATGACGTGGTGATCTTCGACGCGCGGCCCAAGCCCGGCGGTCTGAACGAATACGGCATCGCCGCCTACAAGAGCACCGAGGATTTCGCCGCGCGCGAGGTCGACTGGCTGATGGGGATCGGCGGGATCGTCCTGCAGACCGGCGCGGCGCTGGGGCGCGATCTGTCGCTGGCCAGCTTGATGTCGGAATATGACGCGGTCTTCCTGGGCATGGGGCTGGGCGGCGTGAACGCGCTTGGCGTGCCGGGCGACGACCGCGAGGGCGTGTCCGACGCGGTGGATTTCATCGCCGACCTGCGCCAGGCGTCCGACCTTGCGGCGCTGCCGGTGGGCCGTTCGGTGGTGGTGATCGGCGGCGGCATGACGGCGGTGGATGCCGCCGTGCAGGCCAGGCTGCTGGGCGCCCGCGATGTGACCATCGTGTACCGCCGCTCGCAGGACCGGATGGCCGCGTCGCGCTACGAACAGGACCTGGCGCAGTCCAGGGGCGTGCGGATCATCTGCAACGCCTCGCCGGTGGCGGTGCACGGCAACGGCACGGTGCGCGAAATCGAATTCGCGTATACCGGCGACGATCTGACCCCCACGGGCGAAACCTTCCGCCTTGCGGCGGACCAGGTGTTTCGCGCCATCGGTCAGACGCTGGTGGGCAATGGCCTGCCGGATCTGGACGGACGCAAGATCGCGGTGGACGGCACGGGCCGCACCTCGGTGCCCGGCGTCTGGGCCGGTGGCGATTGCGCCAGCGGCGGCGACGATCTGACCGTGACGGCGGTGGCCGAAGGGCGCGATGCCGCGATCGACATCCACGCAAGCCTGATGGAGCAAGCGAATGGCTGACCTTACATCCAACTTCATCGGGATCCGGTCCCCGAACCCGTTCTGGTTGGCCTCGGCGCCGCCCACGGACAAGGAATACAACGTCCGCCGCGCCTTCGAGGCAGGCTGGGGCGGGGTGGTCTGGAAAACGCTGGGCGAGGAAGGGCCGCCTGTCGTCAACGTCAACGGCCCGCGCTACGGCGCCATCTGGGGCGCGGACCGGCGGTTGCTGGCGCTCAATAACATCGAGTTGATCACGGACCGCTCGCTTGAGGTGAACCTGCGCGAGATCAAATCGGTCAAGCGCGACTACCCCGATCGCGCGGTCGTGGTGTCCCTCATGGCTCCTTGCAACGAAGACGCATGGAAGGCGATCCTGCCGCTGGTCGAGGACACCGGCGCCGACGGGGTAGAGCTGAACTTCGGCTGCCCGCACGGGATGTCGGAACGCGGCATGGGCGCCGCCGTCGGGCAGGTGCCCGAATACATCGAAATGGTCACGCGCTGGGTCAAGCAGCACAGCCGCATGCCCTGCATCGTCAAGCTGACGCCCAACATCACCGATATCCGCAAGCCCGCCATGGCGGCCCATGCGGGCGGCGCCGACGCGGTCAGCCTGATCAACACGATCAACTCGATCACCTCGGTCGATCTTGACCTGTTCGCGCCCGAACCGACCATCGACGGCAAGGGCGCCCATGGCGGTCTGTGTGGCCCGGCGGTCAAGCCCATCGCGCTGAACATGGTGGCCGAGATCGCCCGCAGCCCCGAAATGCGCGGCCTGCCGATTTCCGGCATCGGCGGCGTGACCACCTGGAAGGACGCGGCGGAATTCATGGCGCTGGGGGCGGGCAACGTGCAGGTCTGCACCGCCGCGATGACCTATGGCTTCAAGGTCGTGCAAGAGATGATCTCGGGGCTGTCGCAATACCTTGACGACAAGGGGCTGGCGATGACCGACCTGGTCGGACGGGCCGTGCCGCACGTAAGCGACTGGCAGCACCTCAACCTGAATTACGTCACCAAGGCGGTGATCGACCAGGACGCCTGCATCAGCTGCGGACGGTGCTATGCGGCCTGCGAGGACACCTCGCACCAGGCCATCGCCATGAGCGAGGATCGGGTGTTTTCGGTCAAGGATGACGAATGCGTCGCCTGCAACCTGTGCGTAAACGTCTGCCCGGTCGAAGCGTGCATCACGATGAAACGGGTCGAGGCGGGCCAGACCGACCTGCGCACCGGCAAGGTCGTGCCCGCCGAGCCGGCGGACTGGACCACCCACCCCAACAACCCGATGGCGGTGCGGGCAGCGGAATAAGATTTTTCGTACGAAAAATCTTGGCCCGGGTAGGGGCCTGCGCTGCACACTCCAAGAAAATTCGTACGAATTTTCTTGGAGCCGCCGGGTCAGCAGTGAACGCGCATGCGGCCCGAATTGCAGATGATCAGGTAGTGATCCCCGCATTCCACAAGGTGAAAGCCACGGGCGCGAACCTCGGCAAGCAGCGCCTCGTACCCCAATTCCCGGTGCACGTCGCGTTTCTTGCGCCGCAGCACGCCGCCGGCGCCGACCGCCTTGGCCGAAAACAGCTGCGCCCGCCAGGCGGGGTTGCGGGGGCGTGAGGACTGGAAAAAGGGCACTTGGTTCATGCCCGAATGGTCGGCCGATTCTGGTTAACCAGTCGTTTCCGCTGGGGCAAGTATCTTGCGGAACATCTCGTCGACATGGGCAAAGGCGGCCTGCCAGCCAGCGGTTTCATCCGGGAACAGCACGCGGATCTGCGCATCGAAATCGGCGTAATGCTGGGTGATCGCCCAGATCGACAGGATCAGTTGGCCGGCGTCGGTGCGTTGCAGCCGACCCTGCGCGATCCAGCCTTCGATCACCGCGACCTTTTCTTCGAACAACGGCTTGAGCCCGCTTTCCAGATGGGGCGCCATGCGCGGGGCGCCTTGCAGGATCTCGTTCGCGAACAACCTGCTTTCGCGGGGGAATTCGCGGCTCATCTCCATCTTGCGGCGCACGTAGGCCAGGATTTCCGCAAGCGGATCGCCGGCGGGGTCCATGTCGCGCAGCGGCGCCAGCCAGTCTTCCATCAGCCGGTTCAGCACGGCGACGTGGATGGCTTCCTTGCCATCGAAGTAATAGATCAGGTTGGGCTTTGACATGCCGGCGGCTTCGGCGATCTGGTCCAGGGTCGCGCCGCGATAGCCGTGCTGCGAAAACACGTCCAGCGCCGCTTCCATGATCTTCTTGCGATTGCGCAACTGGATGCGGCTGGGCTTCTTCGCGGCGTCTTCTGGCATCCTGCCTCCACTTCGCTCATTTTGCGGGCAGCGCGCCTGGTCGGGTGCCTGCTTTCCGGGCCGTGCCCCGCAGGGAATTCTTGACAGCTTCGGGGGCGGTTGCAATCGTGCCTTTACCAAATGGTAAAAAACGACCCGGACGAGCAGCGGCCCGGCCCGGAAAAACAGCAGACAGAACAGGGGATGCGATATGGTGACCGGTGAAAACCTCCGGATTGACGGCGACCGTTTGTGGGACAGCCTGATGGAGATGGCCAGGATCGGCCCCGGCATCGCGGGTGGCAACAACCGCCAGACCCTGACGGACGAAGACGCACAGGGCCGCGCGCTGTTCAAGTCGTGGTGCGACGAGGCGGGGCTGACCATGGGCGTGGACCAGATGGGCACGATGTTCATGACCCGCCCCGGCACCGACCCCGACGCGCTGCCGGTCTATGTGGGCAGCCATCTCGACACGCAGCCGACCGGGGGCAAGTACGACGGCGTTCTGGGCGTTCTGGGCGCGCTGGAAGCGGTGCGCTCGATGAACGATCTGGGCATCAAGACCAGGCATCCGATCGTGGTCACCAACTGGGCCAACGAGGAAGGCGCGCGGTTCGCCCCCGCGATGCTGGCCTCGGGGGTGTTCGCCGGGGTGCTGACGCAGGATTACGCCCATGCCCGCAAGGATCTGGACGGCAAGACCTATGGCGACGAACTTGCGCGCATCGGCTGGAAGGGCGACGAAGAGGTCGGAGCCCGCAAGATGCATGCCTA
>CAXICP010000343.1:0-4114 GCA_964022595.1 uncultured Salipiger sp. | reverse complement strand
GCCCTGCAGGAACACGTAGCGGCTCCACAGTGCAAAGCCCGGCGCGGTCAGCAGCCGGATATGTTGCAGGTTGCCCTGGCACCAGCGGCGGTCGCGGCGGGCGTAGGACAACAGGTTTTCAGGGCCTTCCTCGTAGGATCCATCGATGTCCTGATCGACCCGCACGGTCCAGCCAGAACGCGCCAGAAGCGCGGCTTCGACGTAATCATGGCTAAGGATATGCCCGCCGAACGGGGGCTTGCCGCCCAGCTCGGGCAGCCCGCAGCTTTGCACGAATGCATGGACCCGCACGATGGCATTGTGGCCCCAGAACGGCCCGGTGCGGCCCTGAAGCCGTGCCAGTCCGCGCGTGAAGACCGGCCCGTGGAACACCGATGCGAACTGCATCGCGCGCCCGAAAAAGCTGCTGGCGCCGACGACCTTGGGCAGGGTCTGCAGCAGGCCCAGCTTGGGGTCGGCCTGCATCCGGGCGATCATCTCGCGGATCGCGGTGCCTTCCATCAAGCTGTCTGCGTCCAGAATCACGGCGAATTCGTAAGCGCCGCCATTGTTGCGGAAAAAGTCTTCGATATTGCCGGCCTTGCGGCCCCGGTTGTCGGTGCGGCGGCGGTAAAAGATGCGGCCCTCGCCGCCGGTCTCGCGCAGCAGGCGGGCGAAGGTCACGCGTTCGACCGCCGCAAGCGTTTCGTCGCGGGTATCGGACAGGATGGCGATGTCGGCGGTGACGCCCGCGTCGCTGATCGAACGGTCCATCGCAGCGACCCGGGCAAAGGTCGCCACCGGGTCTTCGTTGCAGATTGGCACCAGAACGGCGGTGCGCGGCTGCGGGCCTTCGATGCGCGCGGCAGGGCGGGGGCGGTTTCGCCCGATCAGCCCGTTCACCCCAAGCACCGCGCCCCAGGCAAGCCAGCCGGTGGTGACAAGGATCAGCACGGCGCGCACCACATCCCACACCTGAACACCGTCTTGGATCGACGCTTCAAGCGTGAGCCAGGTCGCCACCACCGCGGCAAGTACGGTCAGGGCCAGCGCGGCGGCGCGGGCCACGGCGGTGGCGGGATCGACGCGCGCGCCCATGCTCAGGCGCTCTGCCCGGTCAGCAGCATCCACAGCGAGGCAAGCGGCGACACGCGCGCGGCGGGCCGTTCAAGTTCCTGCTGCGGCATGTCCAGCGGCGCGGGTGCGGGCGCCCAGTTTTCGGGGGCGGGCGAAAGAATCCGGTCGTGGGAAAGAGTCGGTTGCGTGGTCATTGTCTCATCCATTGAAAGAGCCAGGTTTCCGAAAGCACTTGTCCGAAACCTTCGATCCTGGCGGTCATTTCCATCGACGTGCCCGGCTCGGTGACCGCTTCGATCACCATGCGCCAGACGCCGTCCTCATCCGTTTTCGACAGCACCACTTCGGAGATCTCCCCCCGCGAGGCGCTTGTTACGGGCACAACCTTCGCGTCGGCGGGAAGTTCCGACAAAGCGCCGCCGGCGAAATCGATGACGAATTTCTGCCGATCGGTCTGGGTGTCGACCCCTGCGACGCCGCCCTTGCCCATGCGCGAACGCAGCACGCGGGCGCGGTTGGGATCGCCGTCGCCTTCGGGCGACATGCCCCAATGCAGGCGGTAGGCGAATTCCATCGCGCCGCCCGCGCGGGCCGGGGCCTTGGGAATCCAGAAGCTGACGATGTTGTGGTTGGTTTCGGTCTTGGTGGGGATTTCCAGCAGGCGCACGCTGCCTTCGCCCCAGTCGCCCATCGGCTCGACGATCAGCGAGGGGCGGCGTTCGTAATGGGATTCCGCGTCGAGATACTGATCGAAGCTGCGCTCGCGCTGAACCAGCCCGAACGAGCGCGGGCTTTGCATCCCCAGGTACGAGCTTGCCAGGCGCGGCGGGTTGGACAGCGGGCGGAAATGGGTTTCCGAGCGGCCCGAATTCAGCACCAGCGCGTCATTGTCGTGAACGGCGGGGCGGAAGTCGTTGAAATTGCCCGGATCTATGCCCCCGAACAGGTACATTGATGTCAGCGGCGCGATGCCAAGCTGTTCGATGTCGTTGCGGAAGAACAGGCGTGCGGTCACCTCGGCGACGGTGTTCAGCCCGGGTGTGATGACAAAGCGATAGGCACCGGTGACGGATTCGCTTTGCAGCGCGGCATAAAGCGTGATCGTCGTGGCGCGCGGCGCGGGCCGTTCGATGTAGAATTCGGTAAAGCGGGGGAATTCCTCTTCGCCCGACAGGCCGGTGTTGACCGCAAGGCCGCGCGCCGACAGCCCGTAGCGGTTGTCGCGGCCCAGAAGCCGGAAGTAGCTTGCACCAAGGAAGGCGCCGATCTCGTCGAAGACATCGGCGCGATTGAACGGCGCCATCAGCCGGAAGCCCGCGACGCCCGGCAGGACAAGGCCCTGCGGCAGCTCGGTCTGCACGTCCTCGTAATTGAAATCGGCGGTCGAGAACACCATCGGGCGCGAGACGCCGTCGACCAGTTCATAAAGATGCACCGGTTCGCGGAACAGCCAGCCAAGGTGAAAGGCGTTCAGGCGGAACTGGCGCGCCTCGTCATCGGCCCACCGCAGGTGATCGGGGCGGAACCGGATACGGTTGAAATCGTCGTAATCGATCTGGGTCAGCGGGCCGTCGATTTCCTCGCGCGGGGCGGGATCCTCGGCGGCAAGGGCGCGCATGCGCTCGCTCAGGGCATCGAAGGTGAACGGCACGCCTTCATCCTGCGCGTGCGCGCGACCGGCGCCCAGAAACGCGGGGGTTGCGGCGGAACACAACAGCCCCCCCAGCACATGGCGGCGGGACGGGCGAATGGCGGGTCGGAAACGCGTGGCGGGCACGGAACACTCCTGGCAGAATCATCGAGAAAATCTTGGGGCCTGATGGCGGAACATCAAGCAGACGCGCAAGCGGGCCGCGGGGTTCCGCGCAATGCTGCAATTGCATAAGCGGTTTTCGGGTCGGGCTGTGCATTCCGGCCCTCGGCAGTCACGGGATCGGCGGGTAATCGCCTGTTTTCCGGGCGAATCCTTGCCCGGCCCGGACATTGCCGGCGCGCGCATCTGACACCTTCTGGCGGCGCAGGCAAGATCCTGCCGACGGCTTTCGCGCGCCGATGCGACGGGCGTGCAAAGCCTTCAGGCTTGCGCGCGCGGGCAGGGCGGGCTATATCGCGCGCGTCGAGACTGGCAGCATGAACCGCAGGCACCCCGGGCAGGGTCGGATCAAAACCGGCCCTCTTTGTCATATGCAGATGTCAGGACCGACCAAGCCGTCCCGCCTCGGCGGAAAGGAAACCGAAGACCGGCGGAGACAACCGCCCGGCCAGTATAAACCGATGAAAAGGAAACGACTGCCACATGGCTAATGCGACCATGGAGGAATTCGAGGCCCTCCTTAATGAAAGCCTCGAAATGGACACACCGGACGAAGGTTCGGTTGTCAAAGGCAAGGTCATCGCGATCGAAGCGGGCCAGGCCATCATCGACGTCGGCTACAAGATGGAAGGCCGCGTCGATCTGAAGGAATTCGCAAATCCCGGCGAAACGCCCGAGATCGGTGTCGGTGACGAAGTAGAGGTCTACCTCCGCTCCGCCGAGAACGCCCGCGGCGAAGCCGTGATCTCCCGCGAGATGGCCCGCCGCGAAGAGGCATGGGACCGTCTTGAAAAGGCATACGCCGACGACGCGCGCGTCGAAGGTGCGATCTTTGGCCGCGTCAAGGGCGGCTTTACCGTCGATCTCGGCGGCGCCGTGGCCTTCCTGCCCGGCAGCCAGGTCGATGTGCGCCCCGTGCGCGACGCGGGCCCGCTCATGGGTCTCAAGCAGCCGTTCCAGATCCTCAAGATGGACCGTCGCCGTGGCAACATCGTTGTCTCGCGCCGCGCCATCCTTGAAGAATCGCGTGCCGAACAGCGTGCCGAAGTCATCGCCAACCTGACCGAAGGCCAGACGGTCGACGGCGTGGTCAAGAACATCACCGAATACGGTGCGTTCGTCGACCTGGGCGGCGTGGATGGTCTGCTGCACGTCACCGACATGGCGTGGCGCCGGGTCAACCACCCGTCCGAGATCCTGGCGATCGGCGAGACCGTCAAGGTCCAGGTCATCAAGATCAACAAG
>CAXICP010000342.1:0-4125 GCA_964022595.1 uncultured Salipiger sp. | reverse complement strand
CGATCGTGCCGATGTTGCAGTGCGGTTTGTTCCGCGCAAACTTTTCCTTTGCCATCTTCTAAAGACGCCTCGCCTTTTTCAGGGGCCCATGGTGACCCGGTTTCGCATCGCGGGCCGTTTATTTGCTTGCAACGGGAAAATCAAGCGGTTGATGCACCCGCGCGCGCGGTCAGCCGGCTGCGGGAACAGCCCCGCCGGCGCCGTCCAGCGGCGCGCCCGCAGCGCCGTCCGGGGCAGCGGGCTGCCCGGCGTCGCGGCCGCCGAACCAGTCGTCGTTCATCTGCTTGCGGCGCATCCATTTTTCGATCTGCAGCGCGATATTGGCCGAAAGGTTGCGCATCTGCTCTTCCTTCGACTGGGTCAGCCCCGAACCAAGGGCAGTTTGGGCGGAAAAGCTTTCCATGGCGGTGATCTGTTCGGGCTCGTCGTTCAGCTTGGCCTGGGCCGCATCGTCCCAGACGGTGACGCGCACGATCAGCGCCGATTTGGGGCTGAACACCAGCGGGACGCCCGGGTGGGCCAGCACGTAGCCTTCGACGCTCACGCCCAAGTGATAGAAACTGTCGCCCTCGTAGCGGCGAAAACGTTCTTCCAGCGCGGAATCGACCGAGGCGATCCATTCCTCGGCGCTGGCATCGCGCGACACCGGCCCCTTCTGGATGTTCGGCGCCACCACCACCGCGTGCCCCAGCTTGAAATTGCCGATGGGCTGCGCGGGTTTTTCCAGGTTCGACTGCCCGTTGGCGCAGGCCGCAAGGCCAAGGACAAGTCCAAGAACGGGGATCAGGCGGAACATGGGGTCTCCAGTGCGGGCTGCGGGTCCGGTCCGGGATAGCCCGGGAAACCGCCCGCGTGCAATGTTCGGGCTGCGGCGCCGCTGCAACGCTTGCCCCGCGCAGCGCCGCCGCCCCCTTGCCCGTGGCGCGTGCTGTGCCACTTAGCCGCTCACGCCTCAACCAGACGAGTTTCTGCCCGTGCCACGCCTTTTTCGCCTGCTTGCCCCCTTCCTGATGCTGCTGACCGCCGCCTGCGCCACGATCCCGCCCGAGGATCTGCCCCGCCCGTCCGACGCGGACGTGGCCGCGCTGGCGCAGGCGATCACCGACCTGGGGCCAGAGGTCGACCCCGGCGAGGCGCAGCGCATGGCGCGGATTTCCTACGATTACCCCCTGCGGCTGGCGGTGGAATACCAGGTCGAGGATTCGCCCATCATTCACAACATGAAGGTGAACCAGGGGCTCAAGCCGCGCGGGCTGTGCTACCAATGGGCCGACGACCTGGAAGCGCGGCTGAGCGCCGAGGGCTTCAAGACGCTGGACCTGCACCGCGCCATCGCCAATTCCGAAAGCGCCATCCGGATCGAGCACAGCACCGTCATCGTCTCGGCCCCCGGGGACAGCATGTATGAAGGCATCGTGCTGGATCCGTGGCGCAATGGCGGGCAGCTTTACTGGGGCGCGGTGCGCGAGGACACGCGCTATCCCTGGCTGCCCCGCGAAGAGGTCTTCAAGCGCAAGCGCGCCCGCGACCGCTAGCCGGCGCGCCTAGCGCAGCACATGCACCCCGCACTTGGCGTGGCGCACCACGGTGGTGGCGGTCGAGCCGATCAGGAAATCGCCCATGCCCGGCCGGTGCGAGGCAATCACGATCATGTCGCATTCGTTGTGCTCGGCGTAATCCAGGATGGTGCGGCCCGAATGGCCTTCGACCACGACGCCCCGGGCGTGGCTGAGCCGCGTCGCCAGTCCGTCCAGTTCGGCCTGCACGGCGGCGCGCGATTGCGCCTGGTAGTCGGCCGGAAGATAGCTGATCGCATATCCGGGTACCTGTTCCATCACGTGCAGCAGCGTGATGGTCGAATCGTCATCGGCAAGGCGGCGCGCGACGGCCAGCGCGGCTTCGGCCTTGGCGTCGCTGTCAAACGCGATCGGCACGAGAATGTTCTTGTACATGTCCGGTCTCCTGTCCTGGTCCGGTTGATCCGTGCCCTATCCGAAAGTAGGGGGCATTGATCCAGATCACCCGCACCGAGGCAGGCCGGGAACACATTCCGGGCACAATTGCCCGGTACACCGATCCGGAAAGACGCAGAACGCGCGCTCCCAACCCGGACAATTCGACAAGAATGTTCGTAAACAAAAGGTTGAGATGCCCGGCATGGCCGCCGGTGGCCGAACGCCTTCCGATACAACGACAAGATATCAGGAGCACGAAGATGCGGTACCTCATTGCCGAAACGAGCTGGAAATTGATTAGCCTTGGCAAGGCCGTGTCCGACCAGGGCACCCTTGTGACACGCTGCGAATCGGGCAGCGAGATCGAGGATTTCCACAAGATCGGCGAACATGACCTTGTGGTGCTGGATGCCGCGCAGCTGATGCGGCGAACCTCGATCGGCCATCTGCGGCTGCTGCGTCCGGACACGCCCATCGTGCTGATCGCCCGCGGCGCCGAAGCCGAACAGATCGCCGCCTGGCTGTCCGCCGGGGCCGACACGGTGATCGATGAATCCGCCCCCCTGCCCGAGATGATCGCCCGAATCGATGCCGTCGCCCGCCGGGCACAGGGGGTGTGCCGCCCCCAGCTGGTCTGCGGCCCGCTGACCTTCGACCTTGAAGCGCGGCGGGTGCACCTTGGCGATGTGACCCTGTCGCTGTCGCCCAAGCTTTACGAGATCCTGGAATATCTCGCGCTGCGCCCGGGGCGCCTTGCGGCGCGCGAATCGCTGCTCAGCCACGTCTACGGGTTCGAAAACGAACCGGCGCCGCGGGTCTTCGACGTGTACATGTGCAACCTGCGCGCCCACCTGTCCAGCATCGCCGATGCAGTGCGAATCGAAACGGTGCGCGGCGCGGGTTACCGGCTTGAACTGGTCGAACCCACCGGAACGCAAAAGCCGCTGGCCGCCTGATGCCGCCGCGCAAGGCCCCGCCGCCTGGCAGGCGCGCGGGGCCTTAGCCGAAGACCGCCGCGACCTCGTACATCACCGGCTCGAAGCTGCGGCACAGCTCGTTGAACCGCCGGTTGTGGATGCGCATCTCGTCGCTGCGCAGCATGGCCTGGAAATCCTCGCGCCGCTGCCACTGGGAATAATTCGCGATCCGCGTGTGGGCATCGTTCACGTGCAGGCCCGCGCCGATGAACCCCGGCTGGCGCGATATGAACACATGATAGGCATCGTTCAGGGCATCAAGCAGATCCTGGCAAGTGCCCGGCGCGGTGTCGAAGGTCGTGATGACGGTCTGGCAGGCGCTGGGGCTGGTGATGCTGGGCATGGTCGATCTCCTCGTGTTGCGGTGCCAGCCTTGCACGGATCGGCGCCTTCGCCAAACCGGATGCGCGGGGCGCATCCGCTGTCGACCGATCCGCAACAGCGCGTGCAAACCCGCCCCGCCGCGCGATAATCCGGGGACAATCGCGCCCGATCTCTGCTAGGCTCGCCCAAAACGGCCATAAGAAACGAACCCGAGCAGACGGACAGGCATGACCAGTAACACCCTGACGATCGACGAATCCCTGCGCGAAGAGATCATCTCGCGCCCGGACATGATCCTTGACGACCGCGACCTGATGCAGGCGCTGATCGCCGCCAACGAACGTGCGATGGGCGGCAATATCGTCGATCTGCGCGGCATCGCCATGGAACGGCTGGAATCCCGGCTGGACCGGCTGGAAGACACGCATCGCAGCGTGATCGCCGCCGCCTATGAAAACCTTGCGGGGACCAACCAGATCCACCGTGCGATCCTGCGCATGCTTGACCCGCTGGAATTCGAACCCTTCCTGCGCGACCTCAGCGGCGAGGTCGCCGAGATCCTGCGCGTGGACCGCGTGCGCCTGGTGCTGGAATCGGCGCAGAACGACAGCGACCCGGCGATCCGCCGCCTGGGCGAGGTGCTGTCGGTGGCCGAACCGGGCTTTGTCGAATCCTACCTGTCGGACGGGCGCGGTGCGCCGCGCCGCCCGGTCACGCTGCGCCAGCTGGCCGAGGGCGATCCGGCGATCTTTGGCGACGCGGCGGCCTGGCTGCGTTCGGAGGCGTGCCTGCGTCTGGATTTCGGCGCCGGGCGCCTGCCGGGGCTGCTGGTGCTTGGTTCGGAAGATCCGCACATGTTCACGCCCCAG
>CAXICP010000341.1:0-4143 GCA_964022595.1 uncultured Salipiger sp. | reverse complement strand
CTCAACCCCAAACTGCGGTGACTACAGTGACTTCCAGAACCCTCAAGAACGTTCGGCCCATGGGTGGCCCGGCGACGGACCTGCATATCGCCGACGGCGTCTTTGTCGCCGATGCCCCCGACGGGGCCAAGGTGATCGACGGCGGCGGGCGCATCGTGATCCCCGGGCTGATCGAGGCGCATACCCATCTGGACAAGTCGCTGCTTGGCCTGCCGTGGTATCGCAACGAGGTCGGCCCCCGGCTGATCGACAAGATCGACAACGAACGCGACGTGAAGGTCTCGCTTGGGCTAGATCCGCAGGTGCAAAGCGAACGCCATGCCATTCTCGCCATGTCGCACGGCTGCACGCATATCCGCAGCCATGTGGACGTGGACACGCACCACGGACTGGCCGGAATCGAAGGCGTCATGGCAACGCGCGAGAAACTGGCCGGCATGATCGACATCGAAATCGTGGCCTTCCCGCAGTCGGGCATGATGACCCGCCCCGGCACGGACGAACTGATGGACGAGGCGCTCAGCCTCGGTGCCGACCTGGTCGGCGGCATCGATCCCTGCGGGATGGAACACGACCCCAAGGGCCATCTGGATACGGTGTTCGCGCTGGCCGGGAAACACGGCAAGCCCATCGACATTCACCTGCACGAACGCGACGCCCTGGGCTGGTTTTCGATGGAAGAGATCATCGATCGCACCGTCGCGCTGGGGATGCAGGGAAAGGTGTCGATTTCCCACGCCTTCTGCCTTGGCGCGGTGGATCGCGCTTATGTGGCCGGGCTGCAGGAAAAGCTGGCCGAGAACCGCATCCATATCCTGACCACCGCCCCCGCCTCGGCGCCGGTGCCCGCGGTCCGGGAACTGAAGGCGCTTGGCATCCTCACCGGCGCGGGCTGCGATGGCATCCGCGACACCTGGGGGCCTTACGGCAATTCGGACATGCTGGAAAAGGCGATGCAAATCGGGATGCGCAACAACCTGCGCCGCGATGACGAGGTGGAACTGGCGCTGGACATCTGCACCTTCGGCGGCGCGGCGATCATGGGCGTGGATGGCTACGGGCTGGACATTGGCTGCCGCGCCGATTGCGTTCTGGTCGAAGGCGAAACACTGGCCGAGGCCGTCGTCACCCACGCCCCGCGCAAGCTGGTGCTGAAGGGCGGCGCAATCATCGCGCAGGGTGGCGCCTGCGTGATCGAGGCGCCGTGATGCAGGGCCCCACGCTTCTTTCGGCCCGCTGGGTCATCGGCCACCAGGGCGGGCGCCACGTGGTGCACGAACACGGCGTCTTGGTGATCGATGGCCGCGACGTGCTGCATGTGGGCGCATCCTTTGACGGCGAGGTGGCGCGGCGGATCGACTATGGCGAGGCGATCCTCTCGCCCGGCTTCATCGACCTTGACGCGCTGTCCGATCTCGACACCACGATACTTGGCTACGACAACGGCCCCGCCTGGAAAAAGGGCCGGGTCTGGCCCGAAAGCTACGTCGCGCGCGGACCTTACGAGATGTATGACCCCGAAGAGCTGGCCTTTCAAAAGCGCCACGCCTTCGCGCAGCTGATCCGCAACGGGATTACCACGGCGCTGCCCATCGCCTCGCTGTTCTACCGCGAATGGGCCGAAACCGTCGCCGAATTCGAAGCCGCAGCCGCAGCCGCCGAAGACCTTGGGCTGCGCGTCTACCTTGGCCCGGCCTACCGCACCGGCGGGCAGGTGACGGACACCGCCGGCAACATCCGCGCGATCTTTGACGAGGCGCGCGGGCTGCAGGGGCTGGCAAGCGCCGCCGATTTCGCGGGGCGCATCGATGGCATGGCGGGCGGGCGCATCCGCGCCATGTTCGCCCCCGACCGGATCGAAACCTGCACCGAAACGCTGCTGCAACGCACCGCCGGGATCGCCGGCGAGATGGGCGCGCCGGTGCGTCAGCATTGCAGCCAGTCTGCGGTGGAACTGCGGCTGGTGCGCGAACAGCATGGCTGCGCGCCCATCGAATGGCTGCAGCACATCGGCGCGTTACAAGGCAACTGGCTCTTGCCGCATGGCACCCACGCAAGCGACGCGGAATTCGACCTGATCGCAACAGCGGGCGCCACGCTGGTGCACTGCCCGCTGGTTGCCGCGCGCCATGGCGGAATGCTGAAAAGCTTTCCAAAAGTGCGCGCCAAGGGCATCAACATCGGCCTTGGCACCGACACGCACCCCGCCGACATGATCCTCAACATGCAGATCGGCATGATGACGGCGCGCCTGTGCGACGGCGCCGATGCGATCCGCTCGGAAGACATGTTCAACGCCGCCACGCTCGGCGGGGCCGATGCCCTGAACCGGCCTGACCTGGGGCGGCTTGCCCCCGGCGCGCGGGCCGATATCGCCGTGATCGACCTGCGCCATGCCCTCCAGACGCCCGATCCGGTGCAGACGCTGATGACCGGAGCCTCTGGCCGGGACGTGCGCGATGTGTGGATCGACGGGCGGCAGGTGATGGCCGACGGCGTGATCCCCGGCGTCGATGCCACCGGCGATGCCGCGCGGGCGCAGGCACAATTCGACGGGCTGATCGCAAAGTACCCCGACCGGACCACCGGCCACCCGCCGGTGGCCGACATCTTCACCCCCAGCTTTGAAAGGGCCGCGCCATGAACGATGTCGTTCTGAACGTGAAGAACCTGCGCGTGGAATTCCCCACCCGCAAGGGCGTGCTGAGAGCCGTCGACGATATCTCGCTGCAGATCCGCCGGGGCGAGATCCTTGGCGTGGTCGGTGAATCCGGCGCGGGCAAGTCGATGACCGGCATGTCGATCCTTGGTCTGCTTGAACCGCCGGGGCGGATCGCCGCCGGGACCATTCATCTTTCCGGCGACCGGATCGACAACCTTGACGACCGCGCCATGCAGGCCGTGCGTGGCCGGCGCATCGGCGCGATCTTTCAGGACCCGCTGACCTCGCTCAACCCGCTGTTCCGGGTCGGGGACCAGCTGGTCGAGACGATCCGCCTGCACACCGATCTTGACAAGCGCGGCGCCCGCGAGCGCGCCAAGGAGTTGATGCGCGAGGTCGGCATCCCCGCGGTGGAAGAACGCATCGACAGCTACCCGCACCAGTTCTCGGGCGGCATGCGCCAGCGCATCGTGATCGCCCTTGCGCTTTGCGCCGAACCCGAACTGATCGTGGCGGATGAACCCACCACCGCGCTGGACGTGTCGATCCAGGCGCAGATCACCGCCCTGCTCAAGCGGCTTTGCCGCGAAAGGGGCACGGCGGTGATGCTGGTGACCCATGACATGGGCGTGATCGCCGAGACCGCCGACCGGGTGGCGGTGATGTACGCCGGGCGGCTGGCCGAGATCGGCAGCGTCGAAGACGTGGTGCGCCGCCCGCGCCATCCCTACACCACCGGGCTGATGGGCTCGATCCCGTCGCTGCGCAGGGATGTCGAGGAATTGCAGATGATCCCCGGATCGATGCCGCGGCTCAATGCCATCCCGCAGGGCTGCGCCTTCAACCCGCGCTGCGCCCATGCCGGGCCGCGCTGCTTTGAAGACCTGCCGCGCATCGCAAGCGGCGAAACCTCCGGCGCCGCCTGCTGGCTGGCACAGACCGGCACCGTGGACCAGGGAGAAGCCGCATGACCCTTCGCCAGAATGCCATCCTTGAGGTCGACGCGCTGGAACGGCGTTTCGACGTTTCCGCCCCCTGGCTCAACCGGCTGATCGAACGCAAGCCGCGTAAGACCCTGCGCGCCGTCGATGGCGTCGATTTCGTCATCCAGCGCGGGCAGACGCTTGCGCTCGTGGGCGAAAGCGGCTGCGGCAAAAGCACCATCGCCAAGCTGGTCACGGGGCTGCATGCGCCCTCTGGCGGCAACATCCGGTTTCACGGCGACCGCGACCGCCTGCAGATGATCTTTCAGGACCCTTTCGCAAGCCTCAACCCGCGCTGGCGCGTCGCCCGGATCATCGCCGAGCCGCTGCGCACCTTGAAACCCGGCACCCCCGAGGCGCAGGTTTCGGCCCGCGTCGACGAGCTTTTGCGCATCGTCGGTCTGGCGCCGGCTGACGGGCTGAAGTTTCCGCATGAATTCTCTGGCGGGCAACGGCAGCGGATTTCCATCGCCCGCGCGCTGGCGGGCGAGCCGGAAT
>CAXICP010000340.1:0-4150 GCA_964022595.1 uncultured Salipiger sp. | reverse complement strand
CGTGTCGGGGACCGAGGGTTCGTTCACGTCGAGCTTCTGGAACCGGCGCGACAGCGCGCGGTCCTTTTCGAAATGCTGGCGGAACTCTTTGTAGGTGGTCGAGCCCATGGTGCGCAGCTTGCCGCCCTGAAGCGCGGGTTTCAGCAGGTTGGACGCATCCATCGCCCCGCCCGAAGTCGCCCCGGCGCCGATCACGGTGTGGATCTCGTCGATGAAGAGCACCGCGTCGGGGTGTTCTTCAAGTTCGGTCACCACGGCCTTGAGCCGTTCTTCGAAATCACCGCGATAGCGGGTGCCGGCCAGCAGCGCCCCCATGTCCAGCGAAAAGATCGTGGTCTTGGACAGCACCGCGGGGGTGTCGCCGGACACGATCTTGCGCGCCAGCCCTTCGGCGATGGCGGTCTTGCCCACGCCGGGGTCGCCCACCAGAAGCGGGTTGTTCTTGCGGCGGCGGCACAGCACCTGGATGCAGCGTTCGACTTCCTGTTCGCGGCCGATCAGCGGGTCGACATCGCCCTTGCGCGACTTGGCGTTCAGATCGACGCAATACTTGCCAAGCGCCGATTCCTTGTTGTCGGCGGGCGCTTCGGCCTGGCTGGCCTTGACCGCTTCTTCTTCGGCTTCCTGCGCGCCGTTGACCGGCCGCGCCTCGCCGTAGGCGGGGTTCTTGGCCACGCCGTGGGCGATGAAGTTCACCGCGTCGTAGCGGGTCATGTCCTGTTCCTGCAGGAAATAGGCCGCGTTCGATTCGCGTTCGGCAAAGATCGCGACAAGCACGTTGGCGCCTGTCACTTCGGTGCGGCCCGAAGACTGCACATGGATCGCGGCGCGCTGGATCACGCGCTGGAAGGCGGCGGTGGGCACCGCTTCGGAACCTTCGATGTCGGTTACGAGGTTCGACAGATCCTCGTCGATGAATTCCACCAACGTGGTCCGAAGCTCCTCGGTGTCCACGGAGCAGGCCTTCATCACGCGGGCGGCATCGGGTTCATCGATCAGGGCGAGCAGGAGATGTTCCAGCGTCGCAAATTCGTGGCTGCGCGAGTTCGCGAGAGCCAGGGCAGCGTGAATGGCCTGTTCCAGGGTATTCGAGAAAGACGGCACGGTGGGGCGCTCCTCTTGTCTGCGTCGGGCGTCATGTTACCCAACATTGCCTTCTATGGTTAAAGTTTGGTCGATACCTGCCGTCCATCAAGAAGTTTCTGTGACGGCGCCGCTCACATTTGTTGTGAATGTGTGGTCATGGCGTCAAAAGCGGCGGCTCAGAACCGGTCCTTCCGGGCGCGAATTTCGGCAAAGACTTCTGCATCGGTAGCAGTTTCCATGCCCAGAAGATCGCGGATCTCGGGAGAATCGGGTCGCAGGAACGGGTTGGTGGCCAGTTCTTCGGACAGCTTGCAGGCGGCGGTCGGGCGCCCCTCTGTCCGAGCTTTGGCAATGTCTTGAGACCTCAAGATAAGGGCTTCGTTGCGCGGTTCAACGGTCAATGCGAACTTGGCGTTGGATGCGGTGTATTCGTGGCCCGAACAGACCATTGTTTCCGGGGGCAGCGCCGCAAGCTTGCGCAGGCTGTCCCACATCATCGGCGCGGTGCCTTCGAAGATGCGCCCGCAGCCAAGCGCCATGAGGCTGTCGGCGGTGAAGACGGCGACCGCTTCGGGCATGTGAAACGCCACGTGGCCCAGCGTGTGGCCGGGCACGTGGATCACGTCGATGCCGATGCCGCCCGCATCGAAGCTGTCGCCGCCCTGCACGGTGCGGTCCAGGGGTGGCATCTTTTCGGCCTCGGCGCGGGGGCCGGTGACGGTGCAGCCAAAGGTGGCGCGCAGTTCCTCGACCCCGCCGACGTGGTCGTGGTGATGATGCGTGATCAACAGGTCGGTCAGTTGCCAGCCGCGCGCATCCAGCGCCGCCGCGATCGGCGCTGCCTCTGGCGCGTCGATCAGCACGACCCCCGACGGGCCCTTGACCAGATAGGCGTAATTGTCGCTTAGGCAGGGAACGGTGACGATCTCCATGGTCTTTCCTTCTTGGCTTTGCCAGACTGCCCCGAGACTGGAGGATCGGAGGCCCGGCCGCAATGCACCTGGATGTGCACTCGCTGCGTGATTTCTATTACCGCAGTGCGCTTGGGCGCGCGGCGCAAAGGGCGGTGCGCGATCAGGTCCTGCGCCACTGGCCAAGCGCCAAGGGGCAGACGGTGGTGGGCTACGGCTTCGCGGTGCCCTTGCTGCGGCCCTATCTAAAGGAAGCGCGGCGGGTCGTCGGGTTGATGCCCGCGCCGCAGGGCGTGATGCCCTGGCCGTCGGGGCTGCCCAACGTCACCGCGCTGGTGGAAGAAACGCTCTGGCCGCTGGAAACCGGGCATGTGGACAGGCTGGTGCTGATGCACGGGCTGGAAACATCCGAACGCCCGTCCGAGGTGCTTGAGGAATGCTATCGCGTGCTGGGTCCGGGCGGCGAGGCGCTGTTCATCGTGCCCAACCGGTCGGGGCTGTGGGCGCGGTCCGACAACACGCCCTTTGGTTTCGGGCGGCCCTATTCGCTTAGCCAGCTGGACAGCCAGCTTCGGCAATATGATTTCGTGCGGCAGGGCCATGTCAGCGTGCTGTACCAGCCGCCCTCGCCGCGCCGGTTCTGGATGCGCACGGGGCCGATGTGGGAAAGCATCGGTCGGGCGATCCCGGCGGTGGTGGCGGGCGGGGTGCTGATCGTGCGCGCATCCAAACGCTACCCGCCGCAGCGGCGGGGCCTGGGCGACCGGGTGCGCGTGCCCAACCCGCTTGAGGTGCTAAGCCCGGTGCCCACGAAGGAACCCAAACCGGTCTGACGGGCGGCGATGACGGGGTGCCGTGGGGCCTGCGATCATGATCTTGTGAACGCGCGTGGCGGGGCCGGGGCGGGAATCGCCTTGCACTTGGCGCCGCGAAGCATAGCCTTTCCCCCCTGCGCGACCGCTAACACCGGGCCGGCGCCCGGCAGGCCCGCGACGAAAGCGGGGGTTGCGGGGCAAGACCGGCGCGGCGTGACGGGGCCGCCGGGCCGTTTGCGCTATCTTCAAGGGCACCTTCCGTTGCGGCAGGGTGGAATGCAAAAAGTTTAAAAAAGCCTGAAAAAACACGACATTTCAAAGACCTGTTTGCCGACGCGATCCTTCCATACGGTCGCACCGGGAAAAAACCCGCGCGCGCACATGACTTAAAACGCCGCAAGCATGTTGCGAGGGCGGGGAGGCTCTGCTAAATCCGCGCTGATTTCGACGCCTTGGGAATGCCCGGGGCAGGGACAACGCCTCCGGACGCCGGGACAGCCCCTTGTGTCGCGGGGGCCTCATATCGGAAGGGTGGACGTGTCAGAACCAGCTTCGATCTCCAGCGGCATCGCGGCACGCTATGCGACGGCGATCTTCGAGATCGCCAAAGAGTCCAATGCGCTTGATCAGCTTGAAGGCGACGTCAACGCGCTTTCGCAGGCGATTGCCGACAGCCACGACCTGCGCGAGCTGATCGCCTCGCCCGTCTATCCCCGCGAGTCCATGAAAAAGGGCATCATGGCGGTCGCATCGCAGATGGGCCTGATGCTGGCGATGCAGAACACGCTTGGCCTGCTGGCCGAAAAGCGCCGCCTGTTCGTGCTGCCCCAACTGGTGGCGCACCTTCGGGACATGATCGCCGACGCGAAGGGCGAGGTCACCGCCGAGGTGACGTCTGCCACCGCGCTTTCGGACGATCAGGCCAACCGCCTCGCGCAGACGCTGTCGGGCAGCGTCGGCAAGCAGGTGAAGATCAAAACCACCGTCGATGAAAGCCTCATCGGTGGTCTCGTTGTCAAGGTTGGCTCGAAAATGATCGACACGTCGGTCGCGTCGAAGCTCAACGCTCTCCAGAATGCAATGAAAGAGGTCGGATAAATGGGTATCCAAGCAGCCGAGATTTCTGCGATCCTAAAGGAGCAGATCAAGAACTTCGGTCAGGAGGCCGAAGTTTCCGAAGTGGGTCGCGTGCTCTCCGTTGGTGACGGGATTGCCCGCGTCTACGGTCTCGACAGCGTGAAAGCTGGCGAAATGGTCGAATTCCCCGGTGGAATCATGGGCATGGCGCTGAACCTCGAAGCCGACAATGTCGGCGTCGTGATCTTCGGCTCTGACCGT
>CAXICP010000339.1:0-4156 GCA_964022595.1 uncultured Salipiger sp. | reverse complement strand
TGGCGATCACGGGCACGGCCACCGCGTCGACCACATTGCGGATCGCGGCCCAGTCGGCGCGGCCCTTGTAGAACTGGCCGCGCGTGCGCCCGTCGATCACCAGCATCCGCACCCCCGCGCCTTCGGCCCGGCGCGCCAGGTCGGGCGCGTTGCGCGTCGCATCATCCCAGCCCAGCCGCGTCTTGAGCGTGACGGGCACGTCCACCGCGTTGGCGACCGCGTCGATCAGGCGCAGCGCATGATCCGGGTCGCGCATCAGCGCCGATCCCGAATAGCCGCCCGTCACCTTCTTGGCCGGGCAACCCATGTTGATGTCGATGACCCGCGCGCCCATGTCGGCGACCCTGCGGGCGGCCTCGGCCATGGGTTCCGGGTCGCGCCCGGCGATCTGGACGGACGTGTTTTCCACCCCCGCGCCCAGCTCGGCCTTTTCGCGAGTGCCGGGACGCGCGGTCAGGAATTCGCCCGAGGCGATCATTTCGGACACCACCAGCCCGGCCCCCCAGCGCGACACCAGCGACCTGAACGGCAGGTCGGTGATCCCCGCAAGCGGAGCAAGCAGAACCGGAGGAGTGATCGAGAAGTCACCCAGTGACAATGTCAAGCGCCTATTCCTTGTGCATATGCTTGTGAGGTAAACCCACCGGCGGGGGCATTCAATCTCTCATACCTCTTTTGCCCCGCCGGCGGCACCCTGTGCCTAATTTTTAATCAACGGCGGAGGGCGGATTGCACAGCCCGGCGGCTGCGCCTAGGAAGGGCCGGAAAGTGAGCGTAACCGCATGAAGACAGGCGTCATCATCGTCGCCGCCGGGCGTGGCACACGCGCGGGCGGCCCCCGGCCCAAGCAATGGCAGTTGCTGCACGGAAAACCCGTTGCCCGCTGGACGTTGGAAGCTTTTTCCCATCTCGACAGGCGCGTTCTGGTGATCCACCCCGATGACCGGGCCGAGGCGCTGGCCTGCTGCGACGGTCTTGACGTGACGCTTGCCCACGGCGGGGCCGACAGGGCCGCGTCGGTCAGGGCCGGGATCGCCGCGCTTGGCGATGATTCCCTTGATGCGGTGCTTGTTCACGATGTCGCGCGCCCCTGCGTGCCGCGCGCAGTAATCGATGCGGTGATCGCCGCGCTGGCGCAGCACGCCGGGGCGGCGCCGGCGCTTGGCGTCACCGATGCGCTTTGGACAGGGCGCGACGGGCGCGTCACCGGCACCCGTGATCGCAGCGGCCTGTGGCGGGCGCAGACCCCGCAGGGGTTCCGCCTTGACGCCATCGCGCGCGCCCACGCCGCCCACCAGGGGCCCGCCGCCGACGATGTCGAGGTGGCGCTTGCCGCCGGGCTGGACGTGGCGATCGTTCCGGGCGATGCGTGCAACCTCAAGATCACCGGCCCCGAGGATTTCGCCCGGGCCGAAGCGATCCTCACCCCGAAAAAGGAGACCGCGATGGATATCCGACTGGGCAATGGCTATGACGTTCACCGTTTCGGAGCGGGCGACCATGTCACGCTGTGCGGCGTGAAGATCCCGCACGGGCGCGGGTTGCAGGGCCATTCCGACGCCGATGTGGGCATGCACGCGGTGACAGATGCGCTGTACGGCGCCATGGCCAAGGGCGACATCGGGCGGCATTTCCCGCCCTCGGACATGCAGTGGAAGGGCGCCGAGTCCGAGATATTCCTGCGCCACGCGTTGGATCTTGCGGCGAGCCTTGGCTTTGCCATTTCCAACATCGACCTGACGCTGGTGTGCGAACAGCCCAAGATCGGCCCCCATGCGGACGCGATGATCGCCCAGATGGCGCGCATCACCGGCATCGCCGCCGATCGGATTTCCGTCAAGGCGACCACCTCGGAACGGCTGGGGTTCACCGGCCGCGAAGAAGGCATCGCCGCCATCGCAACCGCAACCCTGGTGAAGCCATGAAACTTGTCGCCTCGTTCTTCGGCGTGGGCTATCTGCGCCCCGCCCCCGGCACCTGGGGATCGCTGGCCGCGCTGCCGGTGGCCTATGCGCTGTTGCTGGCCGGCGGGGTGTGGCTGCTGCTTCTGGCCACGGTGCTGACCACGGTGCTGGGGTTCATCGCCACGCGCCGGGTGATCGCCGGACAAAAAGATCACGACCCGTCCTGGGTGGTCATCGACGAGGTGGTGGGCCAGTGGATCGCGCTGCTTCCCGTGGGCTATGGCGCGACGATGATGGGGGGCGATCCGCTGCGGCTTTACCCCGGCTGGATCGCGGCCTTCGTGCTGTTCCGCCTGTTCGACATCCGCAAGCCCTGGCTTGTGGGCCGGGCCGACCGCATGGGCGGCGCGTTCGGGGTCATGCTGGATGACGTGATGGCGGGGATCTTTGCCGCCATCGTCGGCAGCCTGTTGGCGGGCCTGGCGCATGGGGTGCTGATGTGACCGAAGCGCTTGCAACGCAGATCCTGGCGCTGGCCCGCGCGCGCGGCGCGACCGTGACCACCGCCGAAAGCTGCACCGGGGGAATGGTCGCCGCCGCGCTGACCGACATCGCCGGGTCCTCGGCGATTTTCGAACGCGGCGTTGTGACCTATTCCAACGCCGCCAAGGTGGCCCTGCTTGGCGTGGCCCAGGGCACACTGAACCGCCACGGCGCCGTGTCCGAAGAGGTCGCCGCCGAAATGGCCCTGGGCGCGCTAGGCGCGGCGGGCGCCAACCTGTCGGTTGCCGTGTCGGGCATCGCCGGGCCGGGCGGGTCCGAGCACAAGCCCGAGGGGCGCGTGTGCTTTGCGCTGGCCGGCACCCACGCGCCGACCCTGACCGAGACGGTGGAATTCGGCCCGCTTGGGCGGGCCAGGGTGCGCGCCGCTGCGACGGAGCACGCGCTTGGGATGCTGCGCGCGGCGCTTGATGCGTCAGGCTGAGCCGTAAAGCGCATCCGCGCGCCGTTCAAAGGCGCGCACGATGCGCTGCATCGCTTCGTAAAAGAACATCCCCGCCGCCCCTTGCAGGATGCGGTTGCGGAATTCGAAATCGACGAAGAAATGCACGTCGACCCCGCCCTCGGGCTTGTCTTCGAACCGCCACTTGGAAATCATGTGCTTGAAGGGGCCATCAAGGTATTCCGTGTCGATCCGGCTTTCCTGCGGGTACAGCGTGACGCGGCTGCCGAACCGTTCGCGGAACACCTTGAAGCTGATGACAAGGTCCGCAAGCATCACCTCGTGATCGCCCACCTGCTCGCGCGAGCGGATGCGCGCCGCGCCCGTCCAGGGCAGGAACTGCGGGTAGGATTCGACATCGCCCACAAGGTCGTACATCTGCCGGGCGGTGTAAGGCAGATGCCTGGTTTCGGAATGCGTTGGCATGTCGCTGGTTCTAGCCCTCGTTTCCCGCGTGACAATCCCGGGGTGTTTCATATGCTGGGCGCGCATTTGCAAGCGCTTTACGGGGAATCCATGACAGAACAGCCCTACGTGGTCGACGAGATGATCTCGGCCAAGGCTATCGCCGCGCGCATCGAGTCGCTGGCGCGCGAGATCGATCGCGAATTCGCGGACACCGAGAAACTGGTCGTCGTGGGATTGTTGCGCGGCAGCTTCGTGTTCATCGCCGATCTGGTGCGCGAGTTGGACCTGCCGGTCGAGGTCGATTTCCTTGAGGCGTCATCCTACGGGGACGCGATGGAATCCAGCCGCGAGGTGCGCATCCTCAAGGATCTGCGCTCGCCCATCGAAGGGCGCGACGTGCTGGTGGTGGAAGACATCGTCGACACCGGCTTCACGCTCAGCCACGTCTTGCGGCTGCTGAAGTCGCGCGCCCCGCGCAAGCTGCGCACCATCGCGCTGCTGGACAAGCCCGTGCGACGCGAGGTCGACCTGCGCGCCGACTGGATCGGCTTCGAAATTCCGGATGAATTCGTCGTCGGCTACGGCATCGATTTCGCGCAAAGGAACCGCAACCTGCCGTTCATCGGCAAGGTGCGCTTTCCCGACGCCTGAGCCGGGCGCGGGGCCACGGCCCCGCGCGCTGCCCGTTCAGCCCAGTTTCTGACCCAGGTGTTCGGCCACGGCAAAGATGTCCTTGTCGCCGCGCCCGCACATGTTCATCACGATGATGTGGTCGCGGGGCAAGGTCGGCGCGATCTTCATCACATGCGCCAGCGCGTGGCTGGGTTCGAGCGCGGGAATG
>CAXICP010000338.1:0-4157 GCA_964022595.1 uncultured Salipiger sp. | reverse complement strand
GCCCAGCCCCTCAAGCGCGATGCCGTAGATGGTGGGGAACATCAGCGACAGGCAGGCCGACAGCGCCACGACCGCCCAGACCCCCAGCAGCGTTGGCGTCGCCGCCGCCCCGACGCACAGCATCACGCCAAGCGCCGCCATGATCGACAACAGGAAGGACGGGCGCAGCACGACCATCAGCCCCACCATGGCAAAGCGCGCCACCAGGAACAGGATCAGGCTGGCCTGAAGATACCAGCCGGCCTGCGCCTCGTTGCCGCCGATCGCCTCGATCACGTATTGGATCGTAAAGGTCCAGGTGCAGGTCTGCGCCGCGACGTTGAAGAACTGCGCCCCCACGCCAAAGGCGTAGTGACGGTTGCGGGCAAGGCGGCGCAGCACGGCGGAAAACCGTTCCGGCGCAAGGGCCGGGGCCGAGCGTTCGGCGCGCACCGGCATGGGGCGCATGGCGATCAGCAGCCAGATCACCACCAGCACCACCGCGAATCCCACATAGGGGCCCATCACCGCCGAAAGCTCGGCCTGGCGGATCTGGTCCAGCTGCTCGGGGGCCATGGCGGCGCGTTCGGCATCGCTTGCCGGGTTCAGGTTCGGCAGGATCAGCGCCGCCGACAGCAGCACCCCGATATTGGTGCCCACCGGGTTGAACGCCTGCGCAAGGTTAAGACGGCGCGTCGCGTTCGCCTCGGGGCCCATGGCGATGATGAACGGGTTGGCCGAGGTTTCCAGGATCGACAGCCCCCCGGCCAGGCAGAACAGCGCCAGCAGGAAGAAGCCGTAGGTCATCATCACGCTGGCGGGGTAGAACAGGAACGCCCCCAGGATCGCAAGGCCCAGCCCCGTCAGCAGCCCCGCCTTGTAGGAATAGCGCCGGTTGATGAAGGCGGCGGGCAGCGCCAGCAGGAAATAGGCACCGTAATAGGAAAACTGCACCAGCGATGCCTGCAGCGTGCTCATCGAGAAGATGCGCGAGAACACCTGGACCAACGGGTCCGTCATGTTCGCCGCCACGCCCCAGGCGGCGAAACAGATCACCAGAAGGGTGAAGGGCAGATGCAATCCGCTGCCGACCAGCGGTGTCTTTTGAGTCATGGTTTACCTCGTCAGTGGGTGGCGGCCCCGGGGCAGGGGCGATGGGATGCCGCGCCGCATCCGCCGGAAGGCTGACGAGGAAACGGCATCACTGATAGAAATACTGCGCGTAGATGGGCCCGCAGGCCGCGCCCACCGCGCGGGCGTTCGCGCCAAGGCTGGCGGCTTCGGGGGTCGGCGGGTTCAGCCCGCGGGTGTCAAGATCGGCCAGGGCCGATGCAGTGCGCGCCACAAGCCGGTTTCGGACATCTTCGGGCATGGCGCCGCCGATCAGCGCCGCTTCGAAATCCAGCACCGAACCGATGGCGCGGATCGCATGGGCCAGGGCGCGCGCGGTGGTGTCGATCCAGGGGCCGATGTGGCGTTCGAAGGCGGCCCAGTCCTGCGGCAGCCGCCACAGGGCCGACGTGTCCAGCCCGTCGGCGGCGATGGCCGCTTCCAGCAGGTACAGCGAGGCCGCGTCGATCAGCGGCACCGTGTTCCCGTCCGGCCCCGGCACGCGCAGCGATCCGAAGGCGCCCGCGTTCTTCTGCCCGCCCACGACCACGCGGGAATCCAGCACGATGCCCCCGCCGATGAACGAGCCGACGAAGAAATACGCGTAATCGACGAATTGCCGGCCCCGCCCGAACACATGTTCGGCGCGGCAGGCGGCGGTCCCGTCGTTTTCCATGAACAGGGGCAGATCGCTGATGCGGGCGATTTCGGCGTGCACGTCGATGTCGCGCCAGATGGTGAAATCCTCGGGGGCGCCGATCGCTTCGGTCCAGCTCCAGATTTCGGAGGGGGCGGCGATGCCGATGCCGCACAGGCGGCTGCGCTGATAGGGCGTAAGGCCCTCTGTCAGCGCGTTCATGCTGTCGGCAAGATAGGCGAAAAGCTCGCCCGGCATCGGGTAGCGATAGGTTTTCTGCGTCTCGGCCAGCACGTCCCCGGCCAGGTTCATCACCATCAGATCCGCCGAGCGCCGCCCGATCTTCAGCCCGAAGGACACGGCGCCATCGGGGTTGATGGTCATCGGAACCGACGGCTTGCCCACCCGCCCGCGCTGGGGCTGTCCGCGTTGCAGGAACCCTTCGGATTCCAGCTTGCGCAGGATGTTCGACGCGGTCTGCGCCGAAAGCCCCGTCTGCTTGGCGATGGCGGTGCCGGCAAGCGCGCCGGAGCGCTGGATGGTGGACAGGATCAGCCGTTCGTTATGCGCCCGCCCGCCGCTTTGGTTCAGCCCGTCGCTAAGTTTGCGGATTTCGCTGCCGTCCATCAAAAGCTCCTCTTCCCGGGCGGGAGAATAGGGCAGGGGGGGTTAATAAATCAATTGGAATTATTTATTGACCGGGGGCGGCATTTCGACATAGCAATACCGTGACACGTTCCAGAACGGTCACCCGGCTTGAGGAGAAGACGGGTCACATATGACGGAGGAGGACCCCATGAGAAAACTGGCTTCGATCAGCCTGCTGGCGCTTGCCGCATCGACGGCGACCGCGATGGCTCAGGACATCAGCGCCTGCCTGATCACCAAGACGGACACCAACCCGTTCTTCGTGAAGATGCGCGAAGGCGCGCAGGCCAAGGCCGACGAACTTGGCATCGCGCTGAACACCTACGCGGGCAAGGTGGATGGCGACAACGAAACCCAGGTCGCGGCAGTGGAAACCTGCATCGCCAACGGCGCGAAGGGCATCCTGATCACCCCGTCCAGCACCTCGGCCATCGTGCCTTCGATCGAGGCGGCGCGCGCGGCGGGCATCCTTGTCATCGCGCTGGACACGCCGCTTGATCCGGTCGACGCCGCGGACATGACCTTTGCCACCGACAATTACCGCGCCGGCGAACTGATCGGCCAGTGGGCAAAGGCGCGCCTTGGCGACGAAGCCGATTCCGCGCGGATCGCCTTTCTTGACCTTGACGTAAGCCAGCCCACCGTTGGCGTGCTGCGCGATCAGGGCTTCATGGACGGGTTCGGCATCGACGTGCGCGACCCCAACCAATGGGGCGACGAGGAAGATCCCCGCATCGTCGGCCATGACGTCACCCAGGGCAACGAAGAGGGCGGCCGCAAGGCCATGGAAAACCTGCTGGCCAAGGACCCGATGATCAACGTGGTCTACACCATCAACGAACCCGCCGCCGCCGGCGCCTACGAGGCGCTTAAATCCATGGGCCGCGAACAGGATGTGCTGATCGTGTCGGTCGATGGCGGCTGCCCCGGCGTGCAGAACGTCGAAGACGGCGTGATCGGCGCCACCGCGCAGCAATACCCGCTGCTCATGGCGTCCCGGGGCATCGAGGCCATCGCCGCCTACGCCGCCGATGGCGCCAAGCCCGAGGCGACCGAGGGCAAGTCCTTTTTCGACACCGGCACGGCGCTGGTGACGGACACGCCCGCCGACGGGGTCGAGTCGATCTCGGTCGCCGAGGGCAAGGACCTTTGCTGGGGCTGAGCCACCCGCAACATCGGCCCGCCCCCGTTGCGGCGGGCCGATCCGCGGCATTGCGCCGCCCTGCAACAGCACAGCCAGGAGAACGGTCATGGCCCCAACAGAGCAATTCGAAGACGTGGTCAAAGCCCGCAAGGAAGAAAAGTTCGCCGAATTCGAACCGGGGCGAAAAGGGGTGTGGGGGCGGTTTCACGACGCGCTGCACAGCACCCCCGCGCTGGTCCCGCTGATCGTCCTTGTCGGGGCGCTGATCGTCTTCGGCGTGTTGCTGGGATCAAAGTTCTTTTCGCCCTTCGCGCTGACGCTGGTGCTGCAACAGGTCCAGATCGTCGGAGTTCTGGCCGCGGCGCAGGCGCTGATCATCCTGACGGCGGGGATCGATCTGTCGGTCGGCGCGCTGGCGGTGCTGTGTTCGGTGATCATGGGGCAGGTGACCTTTCGCTATGGCATTCCGGCGGTGGCCGCCGTGCCCATCGGGCTGGCCTGCGGCACCGCCATCGGCGCGGTCAACGGCTGGCTGGTCAGCCGGGTCAAGCTGCCGCCCTTCATCGTGACGCTGGGCATGTGGCAGATCGTTCTGGCGGTGAACTATCTTTATTCGCGCAACGAGACGATCCGCGCCCG
>CAXICP010000337.1:0-4171 GCA_964022595.1 uncultured Salipiger sp. | reverse complement strand
CACCTGTGATGTTCAACGACTATACGCTGTCCAGACGTGCCATGAAGGCCGAGCTTCTCGACGCCGAAACCGAACTGCGGCTGGCATATGCCTGGCGCGACCAGCGCGACGAGGCAGCGCTGCACCGTCTTATCACCGCCTACATGCGACTAGCTATCTCGATGGCGTCCAAGTTCAAGCGCTACGGCGCGCCGATGGGCGATCTTATTCAAGAGGCCGGTCTGGGGCTGATGAAAGCCGCCGACAAGTTCGACCCGGATCGGGGCGTGCGGTTTTCCACCTACGCGGTGTGGTGGATCAAGGCCAGCATCCAGGATTACGTGATGCGCAACTGGTCGATGGTGCGGACCGGGTCGACCTCTTCGCAGAAATCACTGTTCTTCAACATGCGCCGGGTGCAGGCGCGGCTGGAACGCGAAGCGGCGGCCGAGGGCCGGACGCTGGAACGCCATGTGCTGCACGCCGCGATTTCCAAGGAAATCGGTGTGCCCCTTGCGGACGTGGAAATGATGGACGGCCGCCTGTCGGGGTCGGATTTCTCGCTGAACGCGGCGCAGTCCAGCGACGAGGACGGGCGCGAATGGATCGACACGCTGGAAGACGACGGCGAGCACGGCGCGCAGCGGGTCGAGCTTGATCTGGACAACGCGCAGCTGCGCCAGTGGCTGGTCACCGCGCTGTCGTCCCTGAACGAACGCGAGCGGTTCATCGTGCGCGAACGCAAGCTGCGCGAGGATTCCCGCACGCTGGAAAGCCTTGGGCAGGAACTGGGGCTTTCCAAGGAACGTGTGCGCCAGCTAGAGGCGGCGGCCTTCGGAAAGATGCGCAAGTCGCTTGAAGCGCAAAGCCGTGAGGTGCAAAACTTCTTCGTATGATGCGCGTATCCCTGCTTGCCCTGTTCCTGGGCGTCTGCGCTCCCTCCGCCTGGGCGGACGGGAGCGTTTTCGATGGTGCCGACGTGGTTTTCCTGGGCGAGGTGCACGACAACCCGGCGCATCACGCAAGGCAGGCGGCGCTGGTGGCCGAACTGCAGCCCGTGGCGCTGGTGTTCGAAATGCTGAGCAACGAGCAGGCGGCGCGCATCCAGCCGGGCGATCTTGCGGATGAGGCGCAGCTTGCCGAGGCGCTGAACTGGGACTCCGGCGGCTGGCCCGATTTTTCCATGTATTACCCGATTTTCCAGGCGGCCCCCGATGCGGCGATCTTTGGCGCCGCGATGCCCCGGGACGAGGCGCGCGAGGTGGCGGAAGCGCCCCTTGCCAAGGTGTTCGGATCCTCCGCCGGGTTTTATGGCCTGGACGAGGATCTGCCCCCAGAAATGCAGGCCGCGCGCCAGGACTTGCAGATGGCCGCCCATTGCGACAGCCTGCCCGCCGACATGCTGCCCATGATGGTCGACATCCAGCGGCTGCGCGATGCGCGGCTGGCCGAAACCGCGCTTGAGGCCTATTCCATCCACGGCGGCCCCGTCGTGGTCATCACCGGCAACGGGCATGCCCGCACCGACTGGGGCGCCCCCGCGCTTGTCGCCATGGCCGCCCCCGAGGTCGGCGTCGCGGCGCTTGGGCAGGGCGAGCCGGACAACGCGCCGGACGGAACCTTCGATTTGGTCGAAACCAGCGAGGGCGTCGAACGCGGTGATCCCTGCGATGCGTTCACCCAACCCGGCGGCGCCGCCGATTGAAGTTTCGCGCGCGCAGGCTTACCCCTTGTGGTGACAAGGGGAAGGGCGCGCCATGCTGACCGGAAAACGTATCCTGCTGATCATCGGCGGCGGCATCGCAGCCTACAAGTCGCTGGACCTGATCCGTCGGCTGCGCGAACGCGGCGCGGCGGTGACGCCGGTGATGACGGACGCGGCGGCGCAATTCGTCACGCCCCTGTCGGTCAGCGCCCTTGCGGGCGAGGCGGTACACAACAAGCTGTTCGATCTGACGGCCGAGGCGGACATGGGCCACATCCAGCTAAGCCGCGTCGCCGATCTTGTGCTGGTGTGCCCGGCCAGCGCGGACCTGATGGCGAAGATGGCGCAGGGGCTGGCGGGCGATCTTGCCACCACGCTGCTGCTGGCCACCGACACGCCGGTGATGATCGTGCCCGCGATGAACGTGCGCATGTGGACGCACCCGGCGACGCAGCGCAACCTGGAAACGCTGCGCGGCGATGGCATCGCCGTGGTTGGGCCGGATTCGGGCGACATGGCTTGCGGGGAATTCGGCCCCGGCCGGCTGGTCGAGGTGCCGCAGATCCTTGGCGCGGTCGAGGCGGCGCTGGCGGATGGCCCGCTGCGCGGAAAACGGGTGCTTGTGACCTCGGGACCGACCCATGAACCCATCGACCCGGTGCGCTACATCGCCAACCGGTCTTCGGGCGCGCAGGGCAGCGCGATCGCGCGGGCGCTGCGCGATCTTGGCGCCGAGGTCGTGTTCGTCACCGGTCCTGCCGAAGCCCCCCGCCCGGACGGGGTCGAGGTCATCGAAGTGCAAAGCGCGGTGCAGATGCGCGCGGCGGTGATGGCGGCGCTGCCGGTCGATGCGGCGATCTTTGCCGCCGCCGTCGCCGACTGGCGAGTCGAGAACGCGGGCGAGTCGAAGATCAAGAAGGTCGCCGGCGCGCTTCCCCGCCTGAGCTTCACCGAAAACCCCGACATCCTGGCCGAGGTGGCGCAGCTGGCCGAAGGGCGCCCGCCGCTCGTGGTGGGTTTTGCCGCCGAAACCGACGATGTCGTGGCCCACGCCACCGCCAAGCGCACGCGCAAGGGCTGCGACTGGATCGTGGCCAATGATGTAAGCCCCGGCACCGGGATCATGGGGGGGGCGGAAAACGCGGTGGTGCTGATTTCGGGCGAGGGGGCCGAGGCATGGCCCCGCATGCCCAAGGCGGATGTGGCGCGCCGCCTGGCGGATCGCATCGCGGCGGCGCTGGGGGTGGCCGGCTGACCGGGTGCGGCGGGTTTCGGCCTGCCGCCGCCGGCGCGTGGAACGTCGGGCGTGGATGCGGGTTGTTCCGGCAATCGATCAACACGCAGCAGGAGGACCCCCATGTCGATCCAACGTATCGCGAAACAGGCCCTGTCGGCCTATGCCCGCAGCAAGGGGCGCAGCGCCCATGGCACCCATTTCGGCGGCCCCGTCCGCAACCGCCCGATCCGCACCACGCGGGTAAAGCGCGGCCGCAGCATGGAAACACAGGTCGCATCAAAGGCGCTTCGCGGTCTGCGCCGGCTGTTCTGAAGAAAGAACGGCGCCGCGCCGGATGCCCCTTGCGGGGGCCGGGCGGCGCCGGAAATGCGATCCCCCCGAAACCGGGGGGATCTTTTGTTCAGCGGGTGAACTTCTTGAACTTGACGCGCTTGGGTTCCACTGCGTCCGGGCCAAGGCGACGCTTCTTGTCTTCCTCGTAATCCTCGAAGTTGCCCTCGAACCATTCCACGTGGGCGTCGCCTTCGAATGCCAGGATGTGGGTACAGATCCGGTCAAGGAAAAAACGGTCGTGCGAGATCACGACGGCGCAGCCGGCGAAATCCACCAGCGCGTCTTCGAGCGCCCGCAGCGTTTCCACGTCAAGGTCGTTGGTCGGTTCGTCAAGCAGCAGCACGTTGCCGCCTTCCTTGAGCAGCCGCGCCATGTGGACCCGGTTGCGTTCCCCGCCCGACAGCAGCCCGACCTTCTTCTGCTGGTCACTGCCCTTGAAGTTGAAGGCACCGCAATAGGCGCGGCTGTTGATTTCGGCATCGCCCAGCTTGATCAGCTCGGCCCCGCCGGAAATCGCTTCCCAGACGTTGGCATCGGGTTCCAGATCGTCGCGCGACTGGTCCAAGTAGCTTAGCTGCACGGTGTCGCCGACGGTGATGGTGCCCTCGTCGGGTGTTTCATGGCCGGTGATCATCTTGAACAGCGTGGATTTACCCGCGCCGTTCGGACCGATCACGCCGACGATGCCGCCCGGCGGCAGGCTGAAGGACAGGTTTTCGATCAGCAGCTTGTCGCCCATCGCCTTCTTGACGTTCTCAAGCTCAAGCACCTTGGACCCCAGCCGTTCGCCGTTGGGAATGACGATCTGCGCCTTGCCGACGCGTTCGCGCACCGACTGGTCGGCCAGCTTTTCATAGGACTGGATCCGCGCCTTGGATTTGGCCTGCCGCGCCTTGGCGCCCTGCCGCATCCATTCC
>CAXICP010000336.1:0-4179 GCA_964022595.1 uncultured Salipiger sp. | reverse complement strand
TGACCCAGCAGACGATCTATGAAATCGACCCCGGCCAGGTGGTGCGCAAGACGCTGGACCGCATCATGGAAAGCGTGAACGGCGTCGCGGATGAATTCGAGGCCACCTTGCAGGCGGCCTGGGGACGGGAGACTGACTGATGGCACGGCGCAACCTGTTTCAACCTCCTCCGCCCCCAAGCGAGCCGCCCGAGGCCGCGCCGCAGAAATCGCGCTTTCCCGAAACCGGCGCCATGAGCGGCGTGCGCTCGACCCTCAAGGATCTGTCAAGCAACGCGGTGCGTGAAATCGCGCCCGAGATGATCGATGACGGCGGGCCCAGCGACCGGCTTAGCTTTGACGACGCGGATATCGCCTCGTTGGCGCAAAGCATCCAGGCCCACGGGCAGCAGGTGCCCATCATGGTGCGCCCCCTGCCCGACCGGCCCGGCCGGTTCAAGGTGGTCTATGGCCGGCGCCGCCTGCGTGCGCTGCGCAGCCTTGGGCTGAACGCCAAGGCGCTGGTGCGCTCGCTGTCCGACGAACAGGCGATCCTGGCGCAGGGTCAGGAAAACAGCCAGCGCCTTGACCCGTCCTTCATCGAAAAGGCCCTGTTCGTGCGCGAACTGGCCGACGCGGGCTATGAAGGCGACGTGGTGATGGACGCGCTGGCGGTCGACAAGCCGATGCTGTCGCGCATGAACAAGGTGGCGCGCCTGATCCCGCCGGAGGTGATCCAGGCCATCGGCCCGGCCCATGGCATCGGGCGGCGACGCTGGGAAGACATGGCCGACGCCGTGCGCGATCGCGCGGTCGATCTGGCCGCGCTGGCGGCGGGGCTGGACCTGCAGGCGGTGGCATCGTCCGATGCGCGGTTCGAACTGCTGTCCGATGCCCTGCGCGGGCGCAAGCCCGCCGGCCCCGCGGCGCCCACCCTGCCCGTCACCCATTCCGACGGCACCCACCTTGCGGAAATTCGTCCCGGTGCGCGCACGCTGACCATTCGCATGACACGCGCCGATGCCCCGGATTTCGCGCAATGGCTGGAAGCCAACGCCGAGGCCGAGCTTTTGCGGATATACGAAACCTGGAAGTCGTCGAACGGCTAACCGGGTCAAAGAGCAGCAAAAAAAGGAAAAAGGAGCACGACGCAGCCCGAAAAGAAAGAGCCCCCCAAGGTCACCCCCGGAGAGCCCGATCTGTTCTTAGCACCCTCAGGTCTATCATTTTCTCTCCCGCAGTCAACAACAACCGATTCGGTTGACCGGGAAACTTTGCCTTTTGGCAGGGTTTCGCGGGGAATCTTTGTTTTCCGGATGCCGTGAACAGGCCATGGCACATGATCAGATCGCCGCGCCCGCCGGGCAGCGGCCAGACGGGGTATTGTCCGCGGACAACCTTCCCGAACGCCACGTGATATTGGCGATGCTTCGCCGTGCCGCGCCGCTGATGGGCCTGCGGCCTCCGGTGCTGGCGACGCTGGATGCCATGCTGTCCTGCCTGCCCCCGCGCCGCAGCCATCACACCGTCTTTGCATCGAACGAAACGCTGGTGTTCCGCCGCGACGGGATCTCGGAACGCACCATCCGGCGCCACGTGGCCCAGCTGGCCGAGGCCGGGCTGCTGCTGCGCCGCGACAGCGCCAATCGCAAGCGGTTCATGCGGCGCAGCCGTTCCGATGGCACCTGCCTGCGCTTCGGTTTCGATCTGACCCCGCTGTTCGCCAGCCTTGCGCGGATTTCCGGCCTTGCGGCACAGGCCGAAGCGATGCGCGAGCGGCTGGATCAACTGCGCCTGCGCGTGCGCGCAGCGGCCAACCAGCGCCTGCGCCAGAACGAACAGGACCCGGTCGCCCTGGCGGCGCTGAAGGCGCTGCGGCGCAAGCTTGACCCCTCTGATTACGAGGCGCTGCTGTCGCGCCTTCCCGACGTTCAGGTGGACCAGCTGGACGCCGATCCCCGCGACGTTGAGCCAAAAGAAATGGCCGGCAAGGACGGCCAAAATGTCCGGCACCATCATAGCTCAAGAAAAGAACTTATTGATAAGAAAGAGACGGTGACCACCGACGAGCTGACCGCCGCCTGCCCCGACGCTGCTGCCTTCGCGCCCGAACCGCTGAGAAATGAGCGTGACGTGGTGGCCCATGGGCGCACCCTTGCCCCGATGATCGGCATCGACCCGGCGGTGTACAGGCGCGCCGAAACCGCCGTCGGGCCAAGGGGCGCGGCCATCGCGGTGATGGCGGTTGTCCAGATGCAGGGACGCATCCGCGCGCTTGGCGCCTACTTCCATGCGCTTGTGCTGGGGCCACGGCGAGGTGATTTCGATGCAGCGCGGCTGATCCGTTTCCTACTGTCCAGACGCGACCCCGCCCTGCCCCATTGTCCGCGGACAACCGCGCCGTGAAGCCGTTGCTCTCGTCCCAAACGCACGCCGCCAAACACCATGTGTGCGCAAACACACTTGACCTTGGGCGGTGCGCTCGGCACTGGTTTTGCCATTCTCAGGGCGGGGTGAAATTCCCCACCGGCGGTGACAGTCCGCGAGCGCCATCACGTCGATGGGTCAGCAGATCCGGTGGAACTCCGGAACCGACGGTGACAGTCCGGACGGGAGAGAAAAGGGCACCGGGCCGCAGGCTTCGGGGTCTTGCGCTCTGGGATTCTGTCATACGGAAAGGACCAGAGACATGACAAAATCCCCAAACTTCGCCTTCATCCGCGCGCGCTGGCATGCCGAAATCGTCGATCGCGCGCATGAGGGTTTCCTTGCCGAACTGGCCGATGCCGGCAGTGCCGCGCAGGTCGAGGTGTTCGACGTGCCGGGCGCCTTCGAAATGCCGCTGCTGGCGCGCAAGCTGGCGGAAACCGCGCGTTTCGATGCCATCGCGGCGGCGGCGCTTGTGGTGGATGGCGGTATCTATCGCCATGACTTCGTGGCCCAGGCAGTGGTCGACGGTTTGATGCAGGCCGGGCTGGCGACGGGCGTTCCGATCCTGTCGGTTTCGCTGACGCCCCATCATTTCCAGCCCACGCCGGAACACACCGGCTTTTTCGCGGATCACTTCGCCGCCAAGGGGCGCGAGGCCGCCCGCGCCGCGCTGTCCGTAACCGCGTTGCACGGCGGGTTGGAACAGGGCGCCCCCCGCGCCGTGGCCTGACCGCCCGGCGTTGTCCGCGGACAACAAAGTTTCCCGCGTGGCCCCGTTGACAGCCGGGGCCACCCGATCCAAACTGAGCGCAGTCAGGGGAGTCCCGCCAAGGGGACTGAGAGGCTGACGGGGGGAAACCCCGGTGATGCGACCCTTCGAACCTGACCCAGTTGACGCTGGCGTAGGAAGACCGATCGGGCGCATCCTTTGGCATATGTCGCAGGGGTGGTCCCATCGGGCCGCTCTTGGCCATTGCACCGGGCCTTGCGTGGCCGCTCCCTCGTTCTGTTGCCTGGGTCTTCTTGAAAAAGGAGACCGACATGAAAGACATTCCCCAAACGCTCAGCACCGGCGGGCTGCCCGCCTCGCGCAAGGTCTATCACCCCGGCACGCTGCACGAACTGCGCGTGCCCATGCGGGAAATCGACCTGACGGGCGAGGCGCCGCTGACGGTCTATGACAGCTCGGGGCCCTATACCGACCCCGACGCGCGCATCGACATCGCGCAGGGCCTGCCCGAAACCCGCGGCGGCTGGCTGCAACAGCGCGGGGATGTCGAAGAATACCAGGGCCGCCGCGTGACCGACGCCGACAACGGCTTTGCCTCGGGCGACCGGCTGACCCCGGCCTTTCCCCAGCCCCGCGCCGTGCTGCGCGCGCTGGACGGGCGCGCGGTGACGCAGCTGGCCTATGCCCGCTCCGGCATCGTCACCCCGGAAATGGAATTCGCCGCCATCCGCGAAAACGAAGGCCGCCTTGCCGCGCACAGCCGTGACGGCGATCCCATGGGCGCGGCGCTGCCCGACCTTGTCAGCCCGGAATTCGTGCGCGACGAAATCGCGGCGGGGCGCGCCATCCTGCCGGCCAACATCAACCACCGCGAACTGGAGCCGATGGTCATCGGGCGCAACTTCAAGGTCAAGATCAACGCCAATATCGGCAATTCCGCCGTCACCTCGTCGATGGAAGAAGAGGTTGAAAAGATGGTCTGGGCCATCCGCTGGGGCGCCGACACGGTGATGGACCTGTCCACCGGCCGCAACATCCACA
>CAXICP010000335.1:0-4187 GCA_964022595.1 uncultured Salipiger sp. | reverse complement strand
CCAGACAAGCAGATCCTGCGGGCGGGGAGCTTCACGCAACGGTGACATTCCTTTGATCACGTATTTCCGGGCTGGCGCCCGGGCACGGGGCCACTAGAATAGCGCCGGGCAGAGGGATTCAAGATGGCGCGGCGTTCCACGACAACATACGGTTTCACCCACACGGGCGGGCTTCTCAAGGGGGACATCCGCCGCGCGAGCGAAAGCCGCGGCTTTGCCCAGTCGCGCGTGCTGACCCATTGGGAGGAAATCGCCGGCGCCGACATCGCCGCGATCTCGCGCCCGGTCGAAATCAAGTACAACGCCCGCGCCCGCTATGACCTGTCCCGCAACAAGAAGGGCGCCACGCTGGTGCTTTTGACCAACGGCGCCAATGCGCAGATCCTGCAGATGCGCAAATCCGAGATCCTGGACCGGATCAACGCCGTCTACGGCTACGGCGCCATCGGCGACATCCGCATCACCCAGACCGCAAGCTCGGGCTTCGCCGACGGGCGCGTGTCCTTCGACCATGCCCCCGGCAAGCGCGGCCCCGCGGCGCCCCTGCCCGCCCACAAGGCGCAGGCCCACAAGGCCACCAGCGAGGTCGGCGATGCCGGCCTGCGCGAGGCGCTTGAACAGCTTGGCGCCAATATCATATCCAGAACGCAACGCTGAGCCGGCGCCAGATCCGGCCCGGACGACCAGAACCGAAGGAAGACCAATGAAGCGCATCCTGACCACCGCCGCCCTCGCAGCCGTTCTTGCCGCAGGCGGCAGCTGGGTCTTCAGCCCCGCCGCCCAGCCTCCGATGGGCGCCGCCGGCGCGCAGGACGCCGCGTCCGAAGCCACCGTGACCGACATGGTTCTGGGCGCGCCGGACGCGCCGGTGACGGTTGTGGAATACGGCTCGTTCACCTGCCCCCATTGCGCCGCCTTCGACGAAGAGGTGTTCCCCAGGATCAAGGAAAACTACATCGACACCGGCAAGGTGAAATTCATCTTCCGCGAGGCGTATTTCAACAAGTACGACATGTGGGCTTCGATGATGGCCCGCTGCGGCGGCGAGATGAAGTATTTCGGCATCGTCGACATGATCTACAGCACGCAGGATGAATGGGCGCGCCAGAACAGCGAACAGGCGGTCGCGGATTCGATCCGCAAGATGGGCCTTCAGGCGGGCATCGACAAGGACACGCTTGACGCCTGCATGTCCGACGGCGCCAAGCTTCAGGCGCTGGTGGGCTGGTACCAGGAAAACGTGGAAAAGGATGGCTTCAGCTCGACCCCGTCCTTCGTGGTGGACGGCGATCTGAAGTCCAACATGTCCTACGCCGATTTTGCCGAGCTTCTGGACGAACGCGTCGACGCCGCGCAATGACATCGGCTCCGAACGGCCCCCTCGAAGGGGTGAAGGTCGTCGAGCTTGCGCGCATCCTGGCCGGCCCCTGGGCGGGCCAGGTGCTGGCGGACCTGGGCGCCGAGGTCATCAAGGTCGAATCTCCGCGCGGCGATGACACGCGCAACTGGGGCCCGCCCTTCATCGAACGCGGCGATGACCACACGGCGGCCTATTTCCACTGCTGCAACCGCGGCAAGGATTCCGTGGCGGTGGATTTCACCACGCCCGAGGGCCAGGTGCAGGTGCGTGACCTGGTGCGCGGTGCCGACACTCTGATCGAGAACTTCAAGGTGGGGGGCCTGGCGAAATACGGGCTGGATTACGCATCGCTTGCGCAGGTGAACCCGGGGCTGATCTATTGTTCCGTCACCGGCTTCGGGCAGGATGGCCCCTACGCCCACCGCGCCGGGTATGATTACATCATCCAGGGCATGTCGGGGTTCATGTCGATCACCGGCAACCCCGACGGGCAGCCCCAGCGCACCGGCGTGGCCATCACCGACCTGTTCACGGGTCTTTATTCGGTGTCGGGCATCCTTGCGGCGCTGTACCAGAAGCAGCGCACCGGCAAGGGCCAGCACCTGGACATGGCCTTGCTGGATTGCGCCGTGGCCGCCACCGCGAACCAGGCGATGAACTATCTTGCCACGGGCGAGGCTCCGGGGCGCACCGGGAACTACCACCCCAACCTGACGCCCTACCAGGTGTTCGACTGCGCGGACGGCTACATCATCATCGCCACCGGCAACGATCCGCAATACCAGCGGCTGTGCACGCTGCTGGGGCTGCCCGAACTTGCGGCGCATCCCAGCTATGCCACCAATGCCGACCGCATCGCCAACCGCCAGCCGCTTGAAACGCTGCTGACCGCCGAGACGGTCAAGTGGACCAAGGCGGACCTGCTGGCCGGCTGCGAGCGCGAAGGCATTCCGGCCGGGCCGATCAACGATCTGGCCGAGGTCATGGCCGACCCGCAGGTGCAGGCGCGCGGGCTGCAGATCGCGCCCGAAGGCGTGCCGGGCGTGCGCTCGCCCTTCAGGTTCTCGGATGCCGAGTTGCGGCTTGACCGGGCCTCGCCCCGGCTGGGCAAGGGCTGACCCTCGCCGTGGCCCCCAACCGTGGCCCCAGTCGTGGCCCACGGGGTGCGGCCCGAACGCCGCGCCGTGCGGGCCGCGACGGCGCGGTTTCATTCGCACCTTGATACCCCCCGCCCGCACGCGATAAGGCAGGCGCGATCACTCACCCTTGCGGAGCCCGCGTGTCCCGTTTCATCGCACCCCTGCTTTTCGGCCTGATCGGCGCCGCCATCCTCGTCGGACTGGGGAGCTGGCAGATGCAGCGGCTTGACTGGAAACTGGGCGTGCTGGCGCAGATCGAACAGCGTATCTCTGCCCCGCCCGAACCGCTGCCGACCGAAGTGTCCCCAAGCGCGCACAAGTACCAGCCCGTCGCGCTTCAGGGCGAGATCCTCGCGCCCGAACTGCGCGTTCTGGTCAGCCGCAAGCAGATCGGCGCGGGCTACCTGATCGTTTCGCCCTTTCGCACCGGCGACAGGCTGATCCTGCTGGACCGGGGATTCACCCGGGATGAAAACAAGGACGCGCCGCGCCGCTCAGGCGCCGCGCAGGTCATCGGCAACCTGCACTGGCCGGACGATCGCAATTCAGCGACCCCGGACAACGACGTGGACGCCAACATCTGGTTCGCCCGCGACATCGCCGCCATGGCCGAGGCGCTGGGGACCGAACCGCTGCTGGTCGTGGCGCGCCGCGTCACCCCGGGCGATCCGAACATCGAGCCGATGCCGGTGGACACCGCCGGCATTCCCAACGATCACCTGCAATATGCCATCACGTGGTATTCGCTTGCCGTGGTGTGGCTGTTCATGACCGCCTATTACATCGTGCGGCAACGCAAGACCGGAGAGACCTGAATGCGCTATATCTCCACCCGCGGCCAGTCGCCCGCGCTGAGTTTCGAGGATGCGATGCTGTCGGGCCTTGCGCGCGACGTGCCCGAAACCGTGCCGACCCTGTCGCCCGATGACATCCGCGCCCTGAACGGGCTGTCGTATGAGGAAACGGCGTTCCGCGTGATGCGCCCCTTCGTCGAGGGCACGTTTAGCGACGAGACCTTCGGCGACCTGATCGCCAAGGCCTATGCCGGGTTCGGCCACGGCGCGCGTGCGCCGCTGGTGCAGCTGGCGCCGAACCATTTCCTGCTTGAACTGTTCCACGGCCCCACGCTGGCGTTCAAGGACTTCGCCATGCAGCTCATCGGCCAGATGTTTCAGGCCGCACTGGCCCGCTCCGGCAACCGCGTCACCATCGTCGGCGCGACCTCGGGCGACACCGGATCGGCGGCGATCGAGGCATTTCGCGGCCTGGATGCCGTCGACGTCTTCATCCTCTACCCCCATGGCCGCGTCAGCGAAGTGCAGCGCCGCCAGATGACCACCCCCACCGAATCCAACGTCCACGCCATTGCGGTGGACGGCGATTTCGACGGCTGTCAGGCGCTGGACAAGGATATGTTCAACGACTTCCGGTTTCGCGAGGACGTGCGCCTTGCCGGGGTGAACTCGATCAACTGGGGCAGGGTGCTGGCGCAGGTCGTCTACTATTTCACCGCCGCCGTGTCCCTCGGCGCGCCGCACCGCAAGATCAGCTTTACCGTTCCCACCGGCAACTTCGGTGACATCTTCGCGGGCTTCATCGCCAAACAGATGGGCCTGCCCATCGCCGATCTGGTGGTCGCCACCAATACCAACGACATCCTGCACCGCACCCTCGAATCCGGCGCCTAT
>CAXICP010000334.1:0-4194 GCA_964022595.1 uncultured Salipiger sp. | reverse complement strand
GGCCTCGCAGCCTGCGGCCAGCAGGAAGAAGAGTACGTCGTCGTCGATCCCGAGCCGATCAGCGCCGAGCCGGTCTACACCGGCAAGTACAAGTGATCTGACGGGACGGGCCTTCGGGCCCGTCCCCCTCCGTCAAGTGCCGGCGCCTTGTGCCGGATGCATTGCCCCCGCGGCGCCTTTCAACAAGGAGGGCGTGCGATGCTGAAACACCGCGGCTTCCCCGGGCGACTGCCCGGCACAGATTTCCAGTTCATCATCCGGCGCGCCAACCCCAAGGGGATCACGCCGCTGACCCGGCGCGAGCGCTATCGCGACCGCAAGGCTGCCGACAAGCGCGCCGATCTTGGCTTCATGGCGGCGCTCTGGGCGCATTTCGGCAATGAACCCTTCGAACGCGGCAACCTGGATGCCGGGCGCCTGTCGTGGCTGTTCGGGCGCGAGGTTCTGCCGGCCGAGGACCCGTTCGATCCTGCCAGCTACGAATCCCTGCTGGTGATCGACGAGGCGACCGCGCGCCAGTCCTTCCCCGAGGCCTTCGAGGAGGGCAACGAATGGGCCTGAGCGTGCATTGCCCCGCCGCGCCCCGCGCGGGCGGCCGCCGCGCGCAAAGGGCGGCGCATGCCGTAACGGCAGCACGGCAAGGTTCCGCCAACGATTTACGATTTCGTCAAAAACTGTGGAACGTCCCGGCGGAGTGTGACGTTGTGTGCGTGATTACACTCACGGAACACAGGGAGTTTTCCACATGGGCAAGAACATCATCCGCGTCGCAGCAGTGCTCGGCCTTTTCACCGTCGCGGCCTGCGAGACCTCTGATCTCGGCCGCGCGGGCCTGGGCGCCGGTGGCGGCTACCTGGCCGACCGCGCGCTTGGCGGCGACGGGATGGTCGGCGCCGCGGTTGGCGCCGCTGCAGGCACCGTCTGCGACGACGTCACGCCGCAGTACTGCAACTGATCACCTGACGATCGCCGGGCATCGCGCCCGGCCAGATCGGAAATGCAAGCCATCGGGGCCCCGTGCCCCGGTGGCTTTTTTCATGCCTTGCGGCCAGCGCGCCGCAGCGGCCAAGGGATAAAAGGGAAGGGACCGACATGTTCGACAAGATCCTGATCGCCAACCGCGGTGAAATCGCCTGCCGGGTCATCAAGACGGCCTCGCGGATGGGCATCAAGACGGTGGCGGTCTATTCCGACGCCGACAAGCACGCGCTGCACGTCGCCATGGCGGACGAGGCGGTGCACATCGGCCCGCCCCAGGCCAACCAGTCCTATATCGTCATCGACAAGATCATGGATGCCATCCGGCAGACCGGCGCGCAGGCGGTGCACCCGGGCTATGGCTTCCTGTCCGAGAACGCGAAATTCGCCGAGGCGCTCGAGGCCGCTGGCGTCGCCTTCATCGGCCCGCCCAAGGGCGCGATCAAGGCGATGGGCGACAAGATCACGTCGAAAAAGCTGGCCAAGGAAGCCGGGGTCAGCACGGTTCCCGGCTACATGGGGCTGATCGAGGACGCCGAAGAGGCGGTGAAGATCTCGAACCAGGTCGGCTATCCGGTGATGATCAAGGCGAGCGCGGGCGGCGGCGGCAAGGGCATGCGCATCGCCTGGAACGACGACGAGGCGCGCGAGGGCTTTCAAAGTTCGAAGAACGAGGCGGCCAGCAGTTTCGGCGACGACCGCATATTCATCGAGAAATTCGTCACGCAGCCGCGCCACATCGAAATCCAGGTGCTGTGCGATGCCCACGGCAACGGGCTGTGGCTGAATGAACGTGAATGTTCGATCCAGCGCCGCAACCAGAAGGTCGTCGAAGAGGCGCCCAGCCCCTTCCTTGACCCCGAAACCCGCAAGGCCATGGGCGAACAGGCCGTCGCGCTGGCCAAGGCGGTGGATTACACCAGCGCGGGCACGGTGGAATTCATCGTCGACGGCGACAAGAATTTCTACTTTCTGGAAATGAACACTCGCCTTCAGGTCGAACACCCCGTGACCGAGCTGATCACCGGCATCGATCTGGTGGAACAGATGATCCGCGTCGCCAATGGCGAGGCGCTGACCATCACGCAGGACGATGTGAAAATCAACGGCTGGGCCATCGAAAACCGGCTTTACGCCGAAGACCCCTATCGCGGCTTTCTGCCGTCCATCGGGCGCCTGACCCGCTATCGCCCGCCCGCCGAGGGCCCGCTGGGCAGTGGCACGGTGCGCAACGACACCGGCGTGTTCGAGGGCGGCGAGATCAGCATGTATTACGATCCCATGATCGCCAAGCTGTGCACCTGGGGGCCGACCCGGGGCGAGGCGATCGAAACCATGCGCAACGCGCTGGACAGTTTCGAGGTGGAAGGCATCGGCCACAACCTGCCCTTCGTCGCCGCCGTCATGGATCACCCGCGCTTTATCTCGGGCAATATCTCGACCGCTTTCATCGAAGAGGAATACCCCGGCGGGTTCGAGGGCGTGACCCTGTCCGAAGACACGCTGCGCGCCATCGCCGCCGCCTGCGCCGCCATGAACCGTGTGGCCGAAATTCGGCGTGCGCGCATTTCGGGCACGCTGGACAACCACGAACGCAAGGTCGGCGATCACTGGAACATCGCGCTTCAGGGTGTCGATTTCGATGTGGTCATCGCGGCGGACAAGTCGGGATCGACCGTGACCTTTGCCGATGGCGTGGAAATCCGCGTTGCGGGCGACTGGACGCCCGGCCAGCAGCTTGCGCACATGACGGTGAACGGCGCGCCGCTGCTGTTCAAGGTCGGCAAGATTTCGGGGGGCTTTCGAATCCGCTCGCGCGGGGCGGATCTGAAGGTGCATGTGCGCAGCCCGCGCACCGCCGAGCTTGCCCGGCTGATGCCCGAAAAGCAGGCGCCCGACACGTCCCGGCTGCTGCTGTGTCCGATGCCGGGGCTCATCGTCAAGATGAACGTGGCCGAGGGAGACGAGGTCGAGGAAGGCCAGGCGCTGTGCACCATCGAGGCGATGAAGATGGAAAACATCCTGCGCGCCGAACGCAAGGCGACGGTGAAAAAGGTCAACGCGGGGCCGGGCGACAGCCTTGCGGTCGACGACGTGATCCTGGAATTCGAATAGGGGCCGGGGCATGGGGAAGACGCGCGACATGATCCATGGCCCGGGCGGCCCGGCGGGCGTTCGTTCGCATTGGCGCGACTCGGCGCGGTTTCGCCCCATTCCCCGACCCTGTCGGCCACCTTTGCACGCCATCCTGACCCGGTCGGCAACAGGAGGTGGGCGTCATGGTAGGATCTATCTGCACCCGCATCCTTGCGGGGCTTGCGGCGGCGTTGTCGCTGGGCGGGTGCTTTTTCGAAACGGAATCCGCGCTGCGCGAGGAACTGTCCGGCACGGTGCACCTGCGCGATGCGCTGTATTTCCGCGACCGGCTGGGCTGCACGGCGGCGCTTTACACGGTGTATTCGCGCTATCCCAAGGCCGGGGTGCTGCGGGTGGGCGACATGTACGGCGCGCTGCACATGCTGGAAAAGGGCCGGCCCGTGGCCTTTACCATGGGGCTGAGCCCCAACGACATCTCGATGCAGGTGCGCGACCACGAACAGCGTTCGGGCCTGGGGATCGTGACGGCGGGCGCGGCGGGCGTGTCCATGTGCCTGGACGAAGAGATGCAGGAACTGTTGTGGGATGCGATGCTCAGCCCCGACACGCTGACCATCTTCGATCCCAACACCAAGGTGCTGACTTTGGTGGACTGGACGCACAAGCGCGCCTGGGCATTTCGCGCGATGGATTAGCGCCGCGCGCTCAGCGCACCTGGTCCAGCGGGGGCAGGGTGCGGTGCTGGTCGCGGACCTCTTGCTGGCGCAGCGGCTGCTTGTCGATGGACCGCGAAATCTCGCGCACGTCCCAGGGGGCGGGCTTGCGGAACACGATCGGGCCATCCTTTGCCACCAGCGTCAGCATGAAGCCGCGCGGGCGCAGCGCCTGCCGGATGGGCGAGCGCGCGGCCGGGTCGGTGTCGGTGATCACCACCACGTCGCGTTCCGCCAGCGCATCCAGCCGCTGGGACACCAGCTGCATCTGCTGCACGTATCGCGGATCGGCAGGGTTGTCGGCGAGCACCACCAGCGGGCGCGCAATCCACAGGAAATCGCCAAGCAAGGCGTCCCCGGCGGGCCGGATGATCCCGTCGCCGGGCTGCTCGGCTGCGCCAAGCGG
>CAXICP010000333.1:0-4217 GCA_964022595.1 uncultured Salipiger sp. | reverse complement strand
GATTTCGAACTTGCGCAGATGGGCGGGCGCGTGGGCCAGAACTGGGATCATTTCCTGACCGAGGGCGCCCGGGGCACCCAGCCGGGCGCCGCATCGCGCGGCCCCGACGCCGCGCGCGAGCGGCTGATCGCCGCGCTGCGTGACCTGGGGCCGGGGCTTGGGGATGGGGCGCTGCAATGCTGCTGCTATCTCGAAGGGCTCGAGACCACGGAAAAGCGCATGGGCTGGGCAGCCCGGTCGGGCAAGGTGGTGCTGCGCATCGCGTTGCAGCGGCTGCGCCGTCACTACGACGAGAACCAGCAGCCCGGCGGCGGGCTGATCGGTTGATCCGCAGGACCGCCCCGAAGCCGATGCTCCGGGGCCGTCAGGCATTCAGCCGCGGGGAAGGGCGGCCGCTTCGGCGGCAAGCGTTTCGACCGCGGCCCAGTCGCCCGCGGCGACCTTGTCGCCCGGCGCGACCCAGCTTCCTCCGCAGCACAGCACGTTCGGCAGCGACAGGTAGTCGGTGGCGTTTTTCAGGTTCACGCCGCCCGTGGGGCAGAACCGGATCTGCGGCAGGGGCGCGCCAATGCCCTTGAGCGCGGGCGCCCCGCCCGAGGCTTCGGCGGGAAAGAATTTCTGCACCGTGTAGCCGCGTTCCAGCAGCGCCATGGCTTCGGATGCGGTGGCCGCGCCCGGCAGCAGCGGCAGGCCCGCTTCCTCGCAGGCATCCAGCAGCCGGTCGGTGGCACCGGGCGAGACGCCAAAGGTCGCGCCCGCGTCGACGGCGTTCCTGACGTCTTCGGGCGTCAGCAGCGTGCCCGCCCCGACGATGCCGCCTTCGACCTTTGCCATCTGGGCGATCGCTTCAAGCGCGCAGGGCGTGCGCAGCGTGACCTCGAGCACCGGAAGACCGCCCGCCACCAGCGCGCGCGCCATGGGCACCGCGTGGGCCACGTCGTTCACGACGATCACCGGGATGATCGGAGCCATGCGGCAAAGCTGTTCGGCGCGGGTGCTGGCCTCTTGGGGAGTGATCATGGCAAGCCTTTCGGGTTGATGGATATTGCTCGCCCCTTACCATGGATGGGGCGGGCGATGTAAGGCGCTAACAGGGGGTCACGAGAACTCGGCCTCGTCCGCGGCGACGGCGGCGCGAAAGTCGCCCAGCAGCGTCGGATCGGCGGAATGCACCCGGTTCCACGTGGGGATGAACGGCGTTTCCTGCGGGTTTTCGATGAACATCTGCCCGGCACGGGTGATGTTTTCGCCGAACATCTCGATGCTGCGCTCTTCGGCATGGCGATCGATGGACAGCCCGTTCATCTTGGCATCGGCCCAGTAGGCTTCAAGCAGGTCCAGCGCCGAGCGGTAATAGGTCGCCTTGAGCGTGCGGAACACGTGCGGGGTGAACACCGTGCCATCGGCCGCCAGCTTGCGATAGATCGCCTTGCAGATGTCCGTGGACATGCGCGACAAGCCCTTGGTGGCGTCCTCGGGGGACAGGTCCTGGTGCTTGTGATCGTAGCTGTCGGCGATTTCCACCTGGCAGACCTGGCGCGGGCCAAGGTTGCGCCAGGCTTCGGACAGAACGCCGATGTCCAGCCCCCAATCCGACGGCATGCGCAGTTCGGGCAACCGCCCCGTGCGCATCGCCATTTCCCCCGACAGCGGGTAGCGGAAGGCGCGCAGGTAGTCGATGTAATCGCGATCCCCCACCGTGCGCTTCAGCGCGATCAGCAGCGGCGAGACCAGCAGCCGCGTCACCCGCCCGTTCAGCTTTCCCTGCCCGACGCGGGGGTAATAGCCCTTGGACAGCTGGTAGGAAAAGGTGGGGTTGGCAACGGGATAGACCAGCCGGTCCAGCATCTCGCGCTTGTAGGTGACGATGTCGCAATCATGGATCGCCATCACCGCGCTGTCGGCGCAGGAAATCAGGTAGCCCATGCAGCCCCAGACGTTCTTGCCCTTGCCCTGTTCCTGCGGGGCCAACCCCAGCGCCCGAAGGCGCGCCATGATGTCCAGCATGCGGGGGCTGTCGTTCCAGATCACCGTGGTCTGCTGGGGCAGCACGCTGAAGAATTCGCGCGCGTGGCGGTACTGGGCTTCATCCGCGCGATCCAGCCCCACGATGATGCGGTGCAGGTAGGTGACCTTGCGCAGCTCGGACAGGATGCCCGGCAGCGCATCGCCTTCCAGTTCGGAATAGAGCGATGGCAGCACAAGCGAGATCTTGCGGCTTTGCGAAAAGGTTTCCAGTTCATAGACCAGCTCTTCGATGGGGCGGGCGCGCAGGTTGTGGAACTGGGCGATGTTTCCGTTCTGCTGAAAGTCGGCCATTCAGATGCAATCCTTGGTCAGTCCAGGCCGTGCGAGCAGGGCGAGGATCTCGGTGTTCCAGCCAAGGGGGCCGGGTTCGGTACTGCGCAGGATACGCCCGCCGGTTTCCCCGGCAAGGGGCGGAATCGGCGCGCCGTGATCGTTGCGGATGATGATGCCGTAGCGGGCGGATTCCAGCATCTCGATGTCGTTGGGCGCATCGCCAAGCGCGATGGCCGTGTCGCGGTCAAGCTCGCGCATGATCGCGCCCATCTGTCCGGCCTTGGTGCCCCCAAAGGACAGGGTCAGGAACCGGCCCCCCTGGCGCGCGCTGATGCCGCGTTCGGCCAATGCGGCAAGGAAATCGCCCCGCGCGGCATCCTCGCCCTGCCAAAGCCCCGGCTCGCTGTACTGGCGCGCGCGGGCCAGCGCGGCGGCGCGCGGGGGCAGGCCGGTGATCTGCGCCACCTCGGCGTCGCTCATGTCGCCAAAGCCGCGATAGGGCGCGCGCAGCGGGGCGGGCAGGGCATCAAGCGCGGCGCGCAGGCGCAGGTAGGCGCCGCGATCGTCCAGCGCATCCCCCGGGCGGACCCGCGCGGCGCCGTTTTCGGCGATCACCGGCAAGTCGCCCAGCCCAAGGTCGGCATGCAGGGGCGCGATTTCGGCGGCGGTCTTGGAACTGGCAAGGATCAGCGGGATGCGCGCCGCGCGCAGCGCGTCAAGCGCGGGCCGGGCGGCGGACCAGTCATAGCGCGCGTGATCCAGCAACGTGCCGTCAAGGTCCGTGAAAACGATCAGCTTCACCTGTCTGCCTGCCCCCGCCTGTTTTGCGGATCACGTTAGACAGATTGCGCAGCCATGGGAAAGCCCCGTGATTTCGCCGGGGCTTGCGCGGGCGGAAAGATGGTCGCTTTGCAGGCAGCGCGTGCTAGCCGCCGCGCTGGCGGCGCAGGTCGGCAAGCTGCTCTGCGGTAAGCCGGGGGTAGCGGGGCCGCCGTGGCACCACGCGCGGGGCGCGGGGGTCTGCCGGTCTGCCAGAGGGTGCGGCCGTGTCGCCGCGCCCAAGGCACAGCGCAAGGCCGATGCACCAGCACAGGCCGAACAGGACGGTCGGCACCCCCGCCGCGCCGAAGGCAAGCGGGCGCGACAGCGCGTCGGGCAGGTTCAGCGCAAGCACCGCGCCAAGGCAGGGCACCGCGAACAGCAGCGGCAGCAGCCCGTGACCCACAAGCACCGGCGCCAGATGCGCGGTGCGCTGCGGGCTGGCGAACCAGGGCGGCAACAGGCGCGGACGCATGAGCGCCCCTGCCACGGGAATTCCCAGCACCGCCGCCGCTGCCGCTGGCAGGATCTGCACCCCCGATTCGATCTGCTGCGGCACCCCGGCGAAAAACGCACAAAGCGCGCAAAGACCATACAGGCCGGCAATTTTCAGAAGGCCCCGATAGGCCCTGTCCAGTCGATCGCGCGTCACGGCGAACCTCTTCAGGTCATGCTGTTTCGCGACGATCTACAGGCAAAGCAGGGCCGGAATTGGGCAAGGATCCGGCGACAAAGGTGCGCGCGCGCCGGATCAGGCCACGTTTTCCAGTGCGGAATTTTCCGTGATCCCAAGGGCATGGCACACGTCGCGCGTCAGCTCGGGCCGGTTGAGCGTGTAGAAATGCAACTGGTCCACGCCGCCGTCCAGCAGCTGGCTGCAAAGCTCGGTGCACAGCGATGTCGCCAGCAGATCCTGACGCCCGTCCTGACCGGCCTTGTCGAACGCCTCGATCACCCAGCCGGGAATTTTCGTTCCGCAGGATTCGGCGAAGCGACGCGCGCCCTTCCAGTTTTCGATCGGCAGGATGCCGGGCACGATGGGCTTGTCGATGCCCGCCTTTTCGCAGGCGTCGCGGAAACGGAAAAAGGTCTCGGCT
>CAXICP010000332.1:0-4222 GCA_964022595.1 uncultured Salipiger sp. | reverse complement strand
ATGTCGGCGTTCAGGTCCACGCTGGTCATGCTTTTCTCCTAGTGGTCGTGGTGATCGCCGCTGGAAAACCCGCTGACCAGCTTGTGGCTCAGAAGGTCGGGCACATCGGCCGGATCGCGGATGATCGGCTTTGCCAGGCGCGGCAGCTCTGCAAGATGCTTGCGAAAGGCGGTTTCGGCGCTCAGCGCCTCGTCCAGCGTCACGAAGCGGAAGGTCAGCCGCGCCCCCGCCGGCGCCTGCGCGATGCGCGGCAGATCCGCCGGGATCACCGTCGCAAGGCGCGGGTAGCCGCCGGTGGTCTGGCATTCCGCCATCAGCACAAATGGCGCCCCGTCGCCGGTCATCTGGATGTCGCCGGGGCTGATCACCTCGGACACCACCGACAGCGCCCCGTCGGCGCCGTAACCGTCGCCATCGGGGTTCAGCCTGATCCCCATGCGGTTGGCGCGGGTGTCGCGGGTGAACCCCTCGGCGGCGAAGCGCGCCAGTTGATCGGGCGGAAAGAACCCGGTCTGCAGGCTTTCGACCACCCGCAGCGCGCCGCCCCCGAACCTGTCGGCCACCGGCAGCTTGCGCGCGGTTTCCCCGCCCTTGTCATCGCCCACCGGCAGGCGCGCGCCAGCTTCGATCACCGCCCCCAACCCGGCGGTCAGATGCGCCGAGCCGGCGCCAAGCGTGCGGGGTGCATCGAACCCGCCAGCCACATGCAGGTAACCATAGACGCCGGACGTGGCGGGGCCGATGTCCAGCCGCGCGCCCCGGGGCAACAGGTGCGATGCGTGCCAAAGCACCGGCACGCCGTCGATCCGTGCCCGCATCGGCGCGCCGGTCAGCGCGATGCGCAGATCCACGTCCGCCTCGAACAGCCCGCCCATGCCGGCCATTTCCAGCGCCACCGCGTCTTTCTGGCCCAGAAGCGCCTCGCCCTCGGCAAGCGCAAGCCGGTCCATCGCCCCGCCGCGCGACAGCCCATAGGCGATCCAGCCCGGGCGCCCGCGATCCTGAAGGGTCAGCGCCGGGCCGGCCCGGTGCACGATCAGCGTTCGCGTCATTGGATCACCTCGCTTTGCACGCCGCCATCGGGCGCGCCGCGCAGGGTGTCGAATGCCTCGGCGTCGACCGAGGCAAAGACCACCTCATCCCCCGGGGCGAGCAGAAAGGGCCGTTCGGCCCCCATGCGGAACAGCGGCGCCGCCGTCTGCCCGACATGGCGCCAGCCGGTGGGCGCGCTGACCCCGAACAGCACCAGCTGCCGGATCGCCACCACCAGCGCCCCTTGCGGAACCCTTGGCGTCAGCGCCTGCTGGCGGGGGATGTTCCAGCATTCGGGCAGCTCGCCAAGGTAGGGCTGCCCGGGGGCAAACCCCAGCGCCGTCACCCGCACCCGCGCGCTGGACAGCGATGCCGCCGCCTCGGCTTCGGACAGGCCCGCAGCAAGCGCGGCTTCGCCAAGCTGGGGCGCGAGGGGTCCGCCGTAAACCGTGGGAATGCGGTGCAGCCGGCGCCCGCCGGGCAATTCCGCGTCCAGCCAGTCGCGGCTTTCGACCAGCGTTTCAAGCCGGCGGCGCAGCGCCGCGTGCGCCAGGTAAAGCGGGTCGAACCGCACATAGCAGGACACGAGCGAGGACGAGCTTTCCTCGACCCCGTCCCAGCCCTGCGCGTCCAGTTCGGCGCGGAACGCGATGGCCGCGCGGTTGGCGCGTTCGCTCAGCCGGTCGCCGAAGCTGACCAGCATACCGTCCAGACCGACGGTCCGGATCATGGGAAATGTAGCGCCGTCCAAGGCCATGCGCGCCCCTCGCCTGCATCTTCGATCGCGCGCGCAGCATCGGCCATCGCCGCGGCGCGCGCAACCGCCAAGCGGCCCATGTGCTTCTGATGGCGGGACTATTCCGGCGCGCTTGGGCGCGCCGGCGCCGCGTTAGCCAAGGATGCGCGACATGGCCGCAAGGAACGCGGCCACCTCGCCTTCGGTGTTGTAATGGCACAGCGACACCCGGACGCAATCGGCCTTGCCCAGCGGCGTCAGCACGTTGCCGGAATAGTGGTCCGCCTTGCGCGTATGCACGCGGATGCCTTCGTCGCAAAGCGCGGCGACGATGTCGGGCGAGGCGCGCCCGTCGACGTAAAAGCTTACCAGCCCCTCGCGGGCGGGGTTGTCGATGCCGCCGACGATGCCGACGCCGGGCAATTCGGCCAGCCCCGGAAGGTTGCCGGTGCCATGCAGCATCGCCTGCGTCAGCGCCGCCTCCTGGTCATGGATCGCGCGGCCTGCCGCTTCGATCCGCTCGCGACGGTCGCTGGCGCCCGAAACGCGCGAGCCGAGCCAGTCGAAATAATCCACCACGTTCGAAAAGGTCGCGTAGGCGCCGGTGTCGCGGGTGCCAAGTTCCCACGACCCTTCTGGCGCGCCGATCAGCGCATTGTGGCGCAGCGCGCTTAGCCGGTCCGATGCCCAGGCCAGCCCGTAGCCGTGCCGCGAGAACACCTTGTAGGGCGAGATCACGTAGCCATCGACATCCGCGCCGGCAACGTCGATGCCGCCGTGGCAGGCGTGCTGGATGCCATCCACGATGATCACCGCATCCGGGGCCACGGCGCGGATCGCCGCCGCGATTCCGACCAGGTCCATCCCCATCCCGGTCACGGGCGAGGTGTGCAGGATCGTCGCGACCCGCACATCCGGCGTGACCTGGGCGGCATATGCTTCGGGGGTGACAAGGCCGGTGGCATCGTCATGGGGCACCAGAACATGGGGCTTGCCGGCCACCTCGGCCCAGCGGGCGCAGGCACTGCGCGAGGCGGGATGTTCGATGGTCGATCCCAGCACCACGCCACCGGGCGTGCCAAGGCAGGCGTCGGCGATCAGCCGGAACAGCAGCTCGGTGCCCGATTCGCCCACCACGATCTTGCCGCCCTGCGCGTTCAGGAACGTCGCCGCATCGGCGCGCGCGGTATCGATGACCGACATCAGCGCCCTGGACGCGGGGTTGTCGCGGCCCTGGTTGTCGGGGATCCCGGCGAATTTCGCCGACGTGGCGACCACGGATTCAAGCGTCAGCGCGCCGCCGGCATTTTCGAAGAACACGCGCGGGCCGGTAAAGGGGCAAGTGTCCACATGGGCGAACCTAGCGCGGATTTCATCCAGCAGCGCGGGAGTCATCTGGGTCAATGTCGGGTATCCTCTTTTCGCGCGGCCTCGGAGGCCTCGATCGCTTCTTCGATATCCTCGGGGTCGTCGGACGGAATGGCGTAGCTGCCGGACAGCCATTTCGCCAGGTCGATATCCGCGCAGCGCGCGCTGCAGAAAGGCCGGTATTTCGCATCCGAGGCCCGGCCGCAGATCGGGCAGCTCATGCAAGCACCTCGTGCAGGGGCACCCGTTCGCGCTTGCGCTGCAATTCGATCAGCCCAAGCTGGGTCCAGCCGGCGATGATGGTTTCGGTGCCGTCCTGGCGCAGGGCCGCGCGCAGCACCTGTTCCATCTGGCGCCGTTCCTTCTTGGGGGCGGGGGCGGGATCGACCAGAACCTGCCCGCCAAGACCGCGCAGGCGCAACTGCCGGGGCAGTTCGCGCAGCGCCGCCACGTTCGCCTTGAGCCCCGCCGCCGGAGACGTGTCGCCCCCGGTGTTGATGTCCACCGCGACCAGCGCGCGCGTCGGCTCGATGCTCATGGACCCGCCGCCGGGCAGGTCGACCAGCGGCCCGCGCAGCGCATCGATCATGTCCAGCACGCCGTGACGTTCAAAGCTGCCCGGTTCCGCGTCGACATCGCCCGCGCCCCATTCGCGCCAGGCCAGCCCGTGCGGCCCGTCGCCCGCCACAAGCAGTTCGGCCCCGCCCTTGTCATCGGCCAGCACCTGGGCGGAAAGCTGCACCATGGCCTGGATGTCTTCGGCGATGTCGTCAGGATGGGCATCGGCGCAAGAAGACCGCAGGATCAGCCCGTGTTCGCCTTCCATCACCTCGTGGGCGACGGCCAGCAGCTCGTCGCGCAGATCGTCGTCGCGGATCTGGCGCGACACGTTGATGCCCGGCGCACCCGGGGTGACGATGGCATGGCGGGATTTGAACAGCAGGCGCGTGCCCACGGGGATCGCCTTGCCCGGCTCGGCATAGCCGGTGACCTGCACGATCAACGACTGGCCCGGCGACAAGCCCTTGACCTGCCTCAGGAAGGCATGCCCGTCGGGGGTGTCCAGAAACATGCCCCCCTGCCCCT
>CAXICP010000331.1:0-4254 GCA_964022595.1 uncultured Salipiger sp. | reverse complement strand
AGGTCAAGCAGGTCGGCTTAATGTCAGCAAACATCCGATCCGAGCAGCTATGCGGCATGAACGTCGCGGATGCGCTGCGACCTACGCCGCGCCTTTCCATTTGTGCGGGGTGAGGTAGACGATGCTGTCCCCGACGCTGACCATCACCTCGCCGTCCTGGATGTTGACCTGCAGCTTCATCGCGCGGCTGGCCAGGTTGGCCAATTCGCCCGTATCGGTTTCGGACAGGTTGATCACCTGCAGGTTGTCGAAACGCGAGGTGCTGTTCTTGATCTTGTCCCACCACATCTCGGCCGCCCTGCCGCCATAGGCATAGACAAGCACCTTGTGCGCCTTGCCACAGGATTGCCGCACCACCTTTTCGCTGGGAAGCCCCAGCGCCACCCAGACATCCAGCTCGCCGCTGAGGCTTTTCTGCCAGATGTCCGGCTCGTCGTCCGTGGACAGGCCCTTGGTCATTTCCAGATGCTCATGGGCGTTCAGCGCGAAGGCGACAAGGCGCACCATCAGCCGTTCATCCGTCTCTGACGGATGCTTGGCAACGGTCAGCTTGTGGGTCTCGTAATAGTGGCGATCCATGTCGCTGACGGACAGCTCGACTTTGTGGATGGTGGCTTTTTGCGCCATGTCTGGTCCTGAAATTTCAAAGAGCCGATGCCTACCGCGTCCGGCGTCCGTGTGAAAGCGGATAAACCGACGACGAGGCGTGGCAACAGGTATGGGCCGCTTGTGTGACCGAAAGTTATAACGGCGCCGTTTCGACATTCATACCAAAGTCCGCATCAATGCCTGTGCCGGTTGTGCTACCCTTGCAAAGGGGGAGGAGGCCGAATGGTGGAAAGGCATCACGTCGAAGAGATCGCGCAGGTTCTGGATGGCCGGGCGACGGGGCGGGACAGTTACGTGGATGCGTCCTGGCGGCGCTGCGTGGAATTGTACGGCATGGACCCGACGCGCAGCGAACCCGCCCATATCGTGACAGAGGCCGAATTTCGCAATCATCGCGATCAGGCCAACTGGATGATAGGCGCTGCACGGGCCAGCCTGCATGCGCTGTTCCGGCAGGTCGCGGGGCAGAATTACGTGCTGCTTCTGACCGATGCCGCCGGCGTCTGCGTCGATTTCTTCGGGGACGATCTGTTCGTGGATGAACTGCGCGACGCCGGGCTTTATCTTGGGTCCAACTGGTCCGAGGACCTGGCCGGGACCTGCGGCGTCGGGGCCTGCATCGTGACGGGCGAGCCGGTCACGGTGCATCAGGACGACCATTTCGGCAACGCCCATACCGGGCTGTCCGGCACCTCTGCGCCGATTTACGACAGCCTTGGCCAGCTTGCGGCGGTGCTGGACATATCGCTGTTGCGATCGCCATCGCCCAAGAGCAGCCAGAGGCTTGCCATGTCCCTGGCCACATCCGCAGCGCGGCGGGTCGAATTGGCGAACCTGATGGCATCCAGCCGCCGCGAATGGGTGCTTCGGTTTTCTTCCAGCCCGGAATTCCTGGAGGTCGATCCCGAAGCGGCGGTGTCGCTGGATGGATCGGGGCGGGTGATCGGGGCGACGCATGCGGCGGCGCGCATGCTCTCGCGCGGCAAGGGGCTGATCGGTGAGCGGATCGAGGATCTGCTGCGGCTCAGCGTCGATGATCTGCCCGACCTGATGCGCGACCGCCCGACCGAAGACAGGGTCGTCGCGCTAAGCGATGGCGGGGCGCTGTTCGGTCACGCCATTGCCCCGCAGGCGCCGCGTCGCGCGCCCCCGGACCGCTTGACAGCGGGCGGGCGGGCACAGGGGGGGCCGCTTGCCACGCTGGCCGGCAACGACCCGGCTGTGTTGCGCATGCTGGCGCAGGCGCAGCGGCTTGCGAAAACCCATGTGCCCCTGTTGCTTTGCGGGGAAAGCGGCAGCGGCAAGACCAAGCTTGCCCGCGCCATTCACATGGCCTCGCGCCGGGGCGGATTTGCGGCGCTGGAATGCGCCGGCGCGCGCCCCGAGGACGTGTCGGCGACCTTTGCGGCGCAACCGGGCGAGGGCACCGTTCTTCTGCGCCGGGTCGAGGACCTGCCGGCGCCCACCGCACGGGCGCTGCCGGGGATCATGGATGCCTGCCCCGATCTGCGCACCATCGCCACCAGCGGCCTTGACCCGTCGCGGTTGGCAAGCGGCGCGTCCATTCCCCCCGAACTTTACCACAGGCTTGCCGGGTTCGTGCTGGACCTGCCGCCGCTGCGCGAACGCCAGGACCTGGGCTGGCTGATGGACCGGCTTCTGGCGCGGCGCTGCGGCGGGGAAATGCGGCTTTCGCCTTCGGCGCGGGCCGAGCTGATGGCGCGGGACTGGCTGGGGAACTTTCGGGAGCTGGGCAACGTGCTGGACGTGGCCTGCGCCATGGCCGAAAGCAGCGTGATCGACCTTCCGGACCTGCCCGCCGCCCCGCAGGTGCGCGCCGAGGAACAGGATCTGGAAGCGGTTCTGGATGCCTGCAACTGGAACATGGCGCGGGCGGCGCGGCGGATGGGGGTCAACCGCTCGACCATCCTGCGCCGCATCCGCCGGGAGGGGCTGCGCCCGCCGCAATGACGTGTTGCGCGGCGTTGCGGGTGCAACATGCTGCGCCGCCGCAACCCCGCCCAGGGCCGATTTCGCGCGTTTCGCGTGGATCGCGCGGCGCATCCTTCGCCACACTCCGCCCATCACATTGCTGATGAGGAGGATACGCAATGCTTGACTCGACGCTTACGACGCAGGTGCAGGGAACGCTGGACAGCCTGAACGCCGCGCTGGAAGCCGGCGATGCCGCCGCGGCCGCCGCGCTTTTTGCCACCGACAGCTATTGGCGCGACCTGATCGCCGTCACCTGGAACCTCAAGACGGTCGAAGGGCCGCAGGGGGTGACGGACATGCTGACGGCGCAGCTGGGGCACACAAAGCCGCGCGGCTTTGCCATTCAGGACGGAGAGATGCCGCAGGAGGATGGCGGCGTCACCACCGCCTGGATCACCTTTGAAACAGCCGCCGGGCGGGGATGGGGGCTTATGCGGCTTCGGGACGGGCGCATCTGGACGCTGGTCACCGCGCTGCAGGAACTGAAGGGGTTCGAGGAAAACCGCGGCACGCGCCGCCCCATGGGCGCCGAACATGGCGCCGCCAAGAACCGCAAGTCATGGAAGGAAAAGCGCGAGGCCGAGGCGGCCGAACTTGGCTATACCCGGCAGCCCTATACGGTCATCGTCGGCGGCGGGCAGGGCGGCATCGCGCTTGGCGCGCGGCTGCGGCAACTGGGCGTGCCGACCATCGTGCTGGACAAGCATGACCGCCCCGGCGATCAATGGCGGTCGCGCTACAAGTCGCTCTGCCTGCATGATCCGATCTGGTACGACCACCTGCCCTACATCAAGTTCCCGGACAACTGGCCGGTCTTCACCCCCAAGGACAAGGTGGGCGACTGGCTGGAAATGTACACAAGGGTGATGGAAATCAACTACTGGACCCGCTCGCAGGTGCAAAAGGCGCGCTATGACGAAGCCTCCGGCACGTGGGAGGTCAAGGTCGACCGCGACGGCGAAGAGGTCACGCTGCGCCCCACCCAGCTGGTGCTTGCCACCGGCATGTCCGGCAAGCCCAACATGCCGGATTTCCCCGGCATGGACAGTTTCAAGGGCACGATCCAGCATTCGTCCCAGCACGATGGCCCTGACGAATGGACCGGCAAGAACGTGGTGGTCGTGGGGTCGAACAATTCGGCCCACGACATCTGCGCCGCCCTATGGGAAGCGGATGCCAACGTGACCATGGTGCAGCGGTCCTCGACCCATATCGTGCGGTCCGACACGCTGATGGAAATCGGGCTGGGCGCGCTTTACTCCGAAGAGGCGGTGGCCAGCGGCATGACCACGGAAAAGGCCGACATGGTCTTTGCCTCGCTGCCCTACAGGATCATGCATGAATTCCAGATCCCGCTTTACGACCAGATGCGGGAACGCGACGCGGATTTCTACGCGGGGCTGGAAAAGGCGGGGTTCGACCTTGACTGGGGCGACGACGGGTCCGGCCTGTTCATGAAATACCTGCGCCGCGGGTCGGGCTATTACATCGACGTGGGCGCAAGCCAGCTGATCATCGACGGCGAGGTGAAGCTGGTCAAGGGGCAGGTCGACCGCTTTGACGAAACCGGCGTCGTGCTGGCGGATGGCTCTCACCTGGACGCGGATCTGGTGGTGATGGCCACGGGCTACGGGTCGATGAACGGATGGG
>CAXICP010000330.1:0-4299 GCA_964022595.1 uncultured Salipiger sp. | reverse complement strand
ACCTGCGGCAGGCGCATCGCCTCGGCCAGCATGAACAGCGCGCCGCCAAGCGGAATGATCGACTGGGTGAACTGCACCGACACGTTCGGCAGCGTGACCAGCGACATGCCGTCAAGGATGATAAGCACCTCGATCCCCGCATAGGCCATCAGGCCAAAGAACAGGAACACGCAGGCTTCTGAAAAGACGGTCGCGGCGACCCGCAGGTTGGGCGGCAGCGCGTTGACGATGCCGGGGAAGCCGATATGCGCCCCCTTCAGCGCCGCGAGCGCACTGCCGAAATAGGTCATCCAGACCAGGCCGATCGAGGCGACCTCGTCATACCAGACCAGCGGGCTTCCGGCATAGCGGAACACCGTGCCGCAGACGATGAGGATGGTCAGGGCCGCCACGATCGCGGCCGTGATCACCTCGAGCAGGGTTTCAAAGCCCTGCCTCAGGCTGTTGAGCGATTGCATGTGTCTCTCCGGGGGGAATGTGCTGCGCCGCAAGGCCGAAGGCACCCGCCCCCGGCCCCGCGATCAGGCTCAGTTCGTGGGCGCGGCCAGGGCGCGGGCCTGTTCGACCAGCTCGGCGCCGCCATCGACGCTGGCGGCGAATTCCTCGTAGACCGGGGCCGAGGCGTCGATGAACGCCTGCGTGTCCACCTCGTTCACTTCCATGCCCGCCTCCTTGAGCTTTTCAAGCAGGTCGGTGTCAAGCCGGGCGGCGATCTCGTAGACCACGGGCTGCATTTCCTGCGCCGTCTCGGTCAGGATCTGCCGCACCTCTTCCGAGAACTTCCCAAAGGACCGCCCGGCGGTCACGTAGCCCGGCGTATAGACGTGGTTGCTTTGGCTGAGGTAGGTCTGAACCTCGTAGAAACGCGCGGGATAGATCTGCGCATAGGGGTTTTCCTGCCCGTCCATCACGCCGGTCTGCAGGCCGACGAAGACTTCGGAAAACGCCATCGGGCTGGGGCTGGCGCCGTAGCTTTCGAACATCTTCACGCGCCATTCGCTGCCCGGCACGCGCAGCTTGATGCCCTTGAGGTCGGCGGGGGTCACGATGGGCTGGCGGTTGTTGGTGATCTGGCGAAAGCCGTTTTCCCACACGGCAATGATGTGATAGCCGGCGTCTTCGGCGATGGGCACCAGTTTCGGCATGACGATTTCTTCGCTGATGCGCGCCATGTGGTCGCGGTCCTGCACCAGGTAGGGCATTTCGAACAGGCCGAATTCGGACACCATGGTGGACATGATGCTGGACGGCAGCGCCAGGTCGACGGTGCCCAGCTTCAGCTTCTGCAGCATCGCCTTGTCATTGCCCAGCTGGCTGGACCCGTAGACCGTGACCTTGGCCTGATCGCCCAGCTTTTCGTTGGCGCGCTTGGCGAATTCGGTGGCGCTCAGGTCCATGAGCGAGCCGGGCTCGCCCACATGGCCGAACTTGATCTCGGTCTGGGCCAGAGCCGGGGTGGCAAGGCCAAGCGTGGCCAATAGGGCTGTGACCAGCAGGTTGCGACGTTTCATGAATTTCTCCTCCCTTGGAAGCGGTTCATCACCGCGCAGGACGCCAGTGCGCATCCCTGTGACGGAATGCGGTCAGGTGCCGCCAAAGGGCGGCATGGCTCCGGTCCGAACGGCGTCCGGCACGGCACGGGGCAAAGGTCGATTGGTGGGGGGCGGCCATGCCGCGATCCCCGGCGCCGGGGCATCGGGGCCCGGGCGGTCGTTCACACCTGTCGTCCGATATGCGGGGCCGCGCTGGCGGCGCCCGGTCTTCTCTCCCACTTGGTCCGGGGGGACTCACTCCTCATGATCGCCCCGGATTGCATTCTGAATATTGTATAAAGTATGTAATCGGTCAACCCAAACTTGCGGCGCTGGCCCCGGGCGCGGCGCGGATTGATCTGGCGGGATGGCGCGCCGTCGCTTATGTCCGTTGCACCGCCGATCCGGGCATGATCTCGCGCGGGATATGCCACGGGGCGGACCCGGGCGCGGGAAAGGGCCCTTGCAAGCGGGCCAAAGGACGAATCGAGGTGCCGATGAGCAGGCCGACCAACACCATCAACCGGCGCTACCTTCATGACGAAGCGGCAACGCGCCTGCGCGAGATGATCAGTTCGGGCGCGCTCAAGCCCGGGGACAAGGTCAACGAAAGCGAACTTGCGGACAGTTTCGGCATCTCGCGCACCCCGGTGCGCGAGGCCATCAAGATGCTCGCCGCCGAGGACCTGCTTGAAATCCTGCCCAATTACGGCCCCCGCGTGCGGCTGATCAACGCGGTCGAACTGAAGGACATGCTGGAAGTGATCGCGGTGCTTGAAGCGACTGCCGGCGAACAGGCCTGCGACAACATCACCGACGCCGAGGTCGACGCGATCGAAGCGCTGCACGATGCCATGATCGCCGACAGGGCCAGCGGCAACTTTCCCAGCTACTTTGTCCGCAACCGGCAGATCCACGACGCCATCGTTGCCGCCAGCCGCAACGAGACGCTGCAACGGCTGTACGTGTCGCTGTCGGGCCGCATCCAGGTGGCGCGCTATTCGTCGGAAAAGACGCCCGCGCAATGGGACAGGGTGCTGCGCGAACATGTGGAAATGGTGCGCTGTCTGCGCGACCGCGACGGGGCGGCGCTGTTCACGGTGCTGCGCGAACATGTGCGCGGCCAGGAAAAGGTGATTGCCGCCACCTATGGCGTGGACAGCGCGAAGTAACCCGCGCCGCCCGGTTGCGCCGTCATTCGGCAGTCCAGCCCCCGTCGACCATGATCGCCGATCCCGTCGTCATGGCCGAGGCGTTCGAGGCCAGAAACACCGCCGCCCCCACCACGTCGGCCACCTGCCCGACGCGGCCCAGCTTGATCTTGCCCAGCACCTCGTCGCGAAAGGCGGGATTTTCGAAATAGGGTCTGGTCAGGGGCGTTTCGATGAAGGTCGGGCAGATGGTGTTGACCCGGATGCCGCTGGCGCCCAGTTCGATGGCCACCGACTTGGTGAACCCTTCCAGCGCCCATTTCGACGCGCAATAAAGGCTGCGTTTCGCCGCCCCCACGTGCCCCATCTGCGAGGACATGTTGATGATCGACCCTTTCGTGCCGGTCTTGACCATGCGCCCCGCCACCGCCTGCACCGCGAAGATCGCGGCGCGCAGGTTCAGCCCCAGGATGGCGTCGTAATCTTCTGCCGTCACGTCCTGCAACAGCGCCGGCCGGTTGGTGCCGGCGTTGTTGACGAAGATGTCGAAAACCTCGTGCGCGGCAATGGTTTCGGCAAAGGCGGCGCTGTCGGTGACATCCAGCGCCAACGGCTCGGCGCTGCCCCCGGCGGCGGCGATGTCCTGCGCCGCCTGGGTGATCTCGGGCAGGCTGCGGGCGCAGAGCGTCACATGCGCGCCGGCTTCGGCCAGCGCCAGCGCGATGCCGCGCCCGATCCCGCGCCCCGCGCCGGTCACCAGCGCGCGCTTGCCATCCAGTCGGAACAGATCGCTCATCCCAGCATCCCCGTATCGCCGCAGACCGAAAGCGCCTGGCCCGAAATCGTCGCCCCGCGCGGGCTGGCCAGGAACAGCACCTGGTCCGCAAGCTGCTGCGGCGTCACGTATTCCTTGATCGAGGTGCGCGCGAAGGCGTCGCGCTCGGCCTCTTCGAAGGTGATGCCCTGCGCCTGCGCGCGTGCCTCCAGCACGCGGCGCTGCCGCTCGCCCGCGACAAGCCCGGGCAGCAGGGCGTTCACCCGGATGCCGTCGGGGCCAAGTTCCATGGCCATGGATTTCGACAGCCCCACGACGCCCCACTTGGCCGCCGCGTAGGGGCTGCGCAGCCGGAACCCCAGCCGCCCGGCCAGCGACGAGACGTTCACGATGGACGCATTGGCGCTGGCGCGCAGATGCGGCACGGCGCGGCCGATGGTGACGAACTGGCTGGTCAGGCAGATCGACAGGCATTGTTCGACCTGCGCAAGGTCAAGCTCTTCGATGCGCCCGGTCGGCCCGGCGATCCCGGCGTTGTTGACAAGGCAGTCCAGCCCGCCCAGCTTGGCCACCGCCCGGTCCATGAAATCCGCCAGCGCGGCGGCGTCGGACACATCGACGGGCGCGCGGAACACCTGCGGCGGCAGGCTGGCCAGCCCCGCCTCGTCGATGTCGCAGGTGGCGACCCGCGCCCCTTCGGCGACAAAGCCATCGACGATGGCGCGGCCGATCCCGCCGGCCCCGGCGGTGACGATGACGCGGGCGTCTTGCAGTGACAGGTCCATGAATTCTTTCCTTATTGTCCGGTAAAGACCAGCGACAGCCAGGGCAGGAAGCTGAT
>CAXICP010000329.1:0-4300 GCA_964022595.1 uncultured Salipiger sp. | reverse complement strand
CTCGTCCCCTGCTTGTTGACGCTGCGGCAGATGCCCTCATAGCGATTTTTTGTGTTATGATCGCCAGTCAGGACCGGTCGGGTATGGATGGACCCGGCCCCCTGACCAGCCCCGTCACGACGGGTTAACCTTTGATTTACGTTAACACATTACCTCCCGCTGAAAATTCGAGTGCGTTGAGATTTGAGTAAAAGGTTACAGGATGTACGCAGGAACCAAGACCCAGATGGATGCGCTTCAATTGGCGGGGCCACTGCCCGACAGCTTCCCCGCGATGTTCCACATCACCGATACCGATGGCATCATCCGGCAGGTCAGCGACCTGTGGCTGGAAACGCTGGGCTATGCCCGCGACGATGTCATCGGGCGGCGCAATTTCGATTTTCTGACCCCCGATGCGCTGGCCGCCGCCCAGGCGGTGTTCGACAAGTACCAGCGGGACCGGCGGCTTGATAAACTAGAATGCGAATTCCTGACGCGCGCCGGCACCCCGGTGCCGTGCACCCTGTCGGCGCGGGTCCTGGCGGATGACACCGGCGCGGTGACGGGAAATATCGCGATCCTCGCGCCGCTGCAGGCCGGTGCGGACATGGAAAAACGGCTGGAAACCAAGGCGTTTCGCCTGCAATCCTGCCTTGAAGGCACCCACGCCGCGTCCTGGGAATGGAACGCCCAGACCGACGAGACGTTGTTCAGCGCAAGATGGGCCGAAATCGTCGGCTACACGCTGGATGAATTGCGCCCCATGTCGGGAAAGATCTGGGAAAACCTTGCCCATCCCGATGACCGGAAAAGCTCGGAAGATGCGCTTCGGGCGCATCTGAAGGGGGAAACGCCGTCCTATGACATCGAAGCCCGGATGCGCCACAAGGATGGGCGCTGGATCTGGGTGCGCAGCCGTGGGCGCGTCTTCACCTGGACCGACGACGGGCGGGCGGAATGGATGTTCGGCACCCATTTCTCGATCGATTCCCGCAAGCGGCGCGAGGCGCAGTCGAACCGCCGCCGCAAGCTGCTTGAACGCATGGGCCAGCTGGCCGGCGTGGGCGGCTGGGAGGTCGACCTGGCCACCAGCGAAGTGATCTGGACCGGCGAAACCCGCCGCATCCACGGCGTGGGCGACGATTACATGCCCAACCTTGCCGAGGCGATCAGCTTTTATGCCCCCGAAGCGCGCCACAAGGTCGAAGAGGCCGTCGACCTTGCCATGACCCAGGGCATTCCCTGGGATCTTGAACTGCCCTTCCTGCGCATGAACGGCGAACGGATCTGGGTCCGCGCGGTGGGCGAGATCGAATTCGAAGACGGCAAGCCCCGCCGCCTGTTCGGCGCCTTTCAGGACATCACCGAACGGGTCAGAAAGGATTGCGAGCTGCGCGCCACGCAGGAATGGATGGAACTTGCCGCCAAGAGCGGCGGCGTCGGCCTGTGGAGCTTTGATGCCGTGGATGGGTCGGTGACCTGGGACGACATGATGCTGGAACATTTCATGGTCTGCTCTGAAAGCAAGCCGCGCACCCTGTCCGACTGGCTGGCGATCATCCCCGACGGCGAGGTCGACAAGGTGAAATCCGAGATCCGCAAGATGATCTCGGGCCAGGGGCAGATGGACGTCGAAATCGAACACCGCGATTCCGAGAACATGCTGCATGCCCTCAAGCTGACGGGCGAGCCCAGCTTTGATTCCCAAGGCATGATCGATCGGATTCACGGCGCCTGTTTCGATCTGACCCCCGAACGGCGGCTCATGTTCGAATTGCAGGAACAGACATCCAAGATGTCCGTGACCCTGTCGTCGATCGGCGATGGCGTGATCACCACCGACCGCGACCGCCGCGTCACATGGATGAACAACGTCGCGATCACCCTGTCCGGCTGGCCGCTGGAAGACGCGGTCGGGCGCCCCTCGGACGAGGTGTTCGCCGTGTTCGACGAAACCACCGGCAAGCCGGCCACCGACCCCGTGCGCCGGTGCCTGACCGAAGGGCGCGCCGTCGATCTGCAGCCCAACGCGGTCCTGCGCACCAAGACCGGCGGCACGGTCGCGGTCGACGATTCCGCCGCGCCCATCATCGACCATTCCGGGCGCGCCATCGGCGCCGTGGTGGTGTTTCGCGACGTCACCAACCAGCGCCGCCTGTCGCGGGATATCGAACACCGGGCAAGCCACGATCTTCTGACCGGGCTGCTGAACCGGGCGGAATTCGAAAAACGCCTGCGCGACAGCCTGAGCGATCCGATGGAAAAGAACGGCTCTTACCTGATCTTCCTGGATCTGGACCATTTCAAGCGGGTCAACGACACGCTGGGCCATGAAGCCGGGGACAAGCTGCTGCACCGCGTCGGGCTGGTGCTGCGCCAGACCGCCGGCGCCGATGCCCATATCGCGCGCCAGGGCGGCGACGAATTCATCCTGATCACCCGCCAGGACAGCGACGAGGCGGCCAAGGGGCTGGCGGAACGCATCTGCCGCGCCATCGCGGGAATCGAACTGCAGGATGCGCCGCGCAAGGAAGCCTTTGGCATCGGGGCAAGCGCCGGGGTGGTCAACCTGTGCCTGCCGGCGACGGGCGTGTCGCAATACATGCGCCGCGCCGACATTGCCGCCTATTCCGCCAAGGCTTCGGGGCGCGGGCAGGTCTGCATGTGGAGCGACGCCAACGACCAGTTGCAAAGCAAGGCCGCGCAGCTTGCGCTGTTCGAACGGATCGAACAGGCCACGGCCGAAGGCACCTGGGTGGTTCACGAACAGCGCATTTCACCCATCGGGGCGGACCCTGCCCCCGACGACATGCACGAGCTGCTGATCCGCCTTCCGGGCGAGGACGGCGAGCTGATCCACCCCGACCGGTTCCTGCAAGCCGCCGAGCGATACGGGCTGATGCCCGCCATCGACACCTGGGTGGTCAAGTACTGCCTGGAACGGATCGAAACCGGCCGCCCGCAGGGGGTGCTTGCGGTGAACCTGTCGGCCTCGTCTGTGTCCTCGCGCAGCTTTCAGGGCGATCTGCTGGCGCTGATGCGCCGCACGCCCGAAACGGTGCTGCGCCACCTGTGCGTCGAGATCACGGAACATTCGATCCTTCAGGATTACGATTCCGCCTGCGTCTTCCTTGGCACGCTGCGCGACCTTGGCATCAAGGTGGCGGTGGATGATTTCGGATCGGGCGCCTCGTCCTTCCGTTATTTCAAGGACCTGCCGGCGGATTTCCTCAAGATCGACGGCAGCTTCATCCGCGATCACACCGATCCGGTCGCGGCGGCAAGCATCGAATGCTTCATCAAGATGGCGCGGATCGCGGGCTTTCAGACGGTCGCCGAACATGTCGAAGACTGGGCGACCATCCCGATCCTTGAGGCGATGGGCATCGATCTTGTGCAGGGCTTTGCCATCGGCGCCCCCACCGCCGCCGCGTGAAAGGGCGCGCTTAGGGCGCGCCCGCCCCCTCCTGTGCCCGTGACAGCGCCAACCGGTAATCGCCCAGCCGCGCGTTGGCGTTGCTGTCGACCAGCAGCAGAACCGTGAACAGCGCGATGGCCGTGATCAGGCTGGCGCGCCACGCCGGCCCGTCAAGCACGATGAAGGCAAGCGCGCACAGGGCGATGATCAGCGGAAAGACCCGGAACACCGCGATGCGGTAGTCGTTCAGGATCTTGTCGACGCGCGCAATCTCGGCGCCCAGCGCGCCCGCCGGATCGGCGCCGAAATGTGCCGGGATCTCCGCCAGCCGTGCCTGGGCGGGCAGGAACAGCCCCGCCCCAAGGATCAGCAGCAGCCCGCCCGCCACCAGCATGGGGAGGACAAAGGCCCGTGCCAGGTCTGTCCTGCCCAGCTGCCAGAACCCGGCGCTGGCCAGCACGAAGCACAGGGCGAACAGGATGAACGCGGCGGATGAGGCCATTTCGAACCTTGCCCAGTCGCTGGCGGTTTTCACGATGTCCATGACGCTTATCCTTGCAGGCGGCTGTCAAAGCGTCCAGCGAAAGCCCGTGTCCGTTTCCGTCCGGTCCCACAGGCGCACCATGACGGGCTTGTCATGGGCGTGCGGTTCCAGCGTGCCCTTGCCCACCGGCCCGCCCGTCTGCATCCGGCCCGTCGGGCCATAAAGGGCGCGCTGGTCCAGCCCGTCGGCGGTGGCGCACATGACCTCGGGATAGGCGCCCCTTTGGGCCGATTGCACGAAGGGCGTTCTGGACATCAGCCACCAGGTGGCGCGGATCAGAAACCCTCCGCTGGTGCTGATCAGCGACGTTGCCGAGGCGCCGGGGTGGCAGACATGGACCCTGACCGCCCGGCCCG
>CAXICP010000328.1:0-4307 GCA_964022595.1 uncultured Salipiger sp. | reverse complement strand
GGCGCGGTGCTGGCGACCGAAAACGCCGCCAGCGGCATGACCGCCGGCACGCACGGGTCGACCTATGGCGGCAACCCGCTGGGCTGCGCCGTGGGCAACGCCGTGATGGATCATGTCGCCGATCCCGATTTCCTGGCCGAGGTGAACCGCAAGGCCGCGCTGCTGCGCCAGAAGCTCGAAGGGCTCGTGGCGGCGCATCCCGACATCTTCGAAGGGGTGCGCGGCGCGGGGCTGATGCTGGGGCTGCGCACCCGCGTCGCCCCGGGGGATTTCGTGCAACGCGGCTATGACGCGCTGGTCATCACCGTGCCCGCCGCCGACAACGTGGTGCGCCTGCTGCCGCCGCTGACCATCACCGACGACGAGATCGCCGAGGCCGTCTCGCGACTGGACGCCGCCGCCACCGCCCTTGAAACGGCCTGACACCTTTTGGCCCGAACGATCCCGGGGCGATCGGCGCCGCCTGCCCACCGAAGGGCCGCGCCGCATCACCCCCACAGTGCAAAGCAAGAACAGATGAAGCATTTTCTAGATATTCACCAAACCGAAAAATCCGAACTGCGGTCGATCATCGACACCGCGAAAATCATCAAGGATGCGCGCGACGGGCGGCCCCGGGCCGCGCCCGATGACGATTTGCCGCTCAAGGACCGGATGGTCGCGCTGATCTTCGAAAAGCCGTCGACCCGGACCCGCGTCAGCTTTGACGTGGGCGTGCGTCAGATGGGCGGGCAGACCATGGTGCTGTCGGGCAACGACATGCAGCTGGGGCACGGCGAAACCATCGCCGACACCGCCCGCGTGCTGTCGCGCTTTGTCGACATGATCATGATCCGCACATTCGACGAGGCGGTGCTGACCGAGATGGCCGAATACGCCACCGTGCCCGTGATCAACGGGCTGACCGACCGCACGCACCCCTGCCAGATCATGGCCGACATCCTGACCTTCGAGGAACACCGCGGCCCCATCGCGGGCAAGAAGGTGGTCTGGTGCGGCGATGGCAACAACGTGTGTTCGTCCTTTCTGCACGCCGCCGGGCAATTCGGCTTTGACCTGACCTTCACCGGCCCGGTGCAGCTTGACCCGGAAATGGAATTCGTCGGGCTGGCGCGCAACGCGGGATCGACCATCACCATCGAACGCGACCCGTTCAAGGCGGTCGAAGGCGCCGACCTTGTGGTCGCGGACACCTGGGTTTCCATGCATGATGCGCAATCCGCGCGCGAGCGGCGCCACAACATGCTGCGCCCCTACCAGGTCAACGAAAAACTGAAGGACGCCGCCGGCAAGGATGCGCTGTTCATGCATTGCCTGCCCGCCCACCGCGGCGAAGAGGTCACATCCGAGGTCATGGACGGCCCGCAATCGGTGATCTGGGACGAGGCCGAAAACCGCCTGCACGCGCAAAAGGCCATCATGCGCTGGTGCCTGGGCGACTGACGGCGCCGATCGGGGCCGGCTGGCGCGGGCGCAGTCGCGCGGCCCCTGTGCGGGGGCGCATGTTGTTCGCGCCGCCCCGGCGCCTTAGGTTGACCGCCAAACGCCCACCCCGGCACCGCCCAAGGAGACACTGACATGACCGAGCCGAAGATCGGCCTTTACGGGCTGGGCACGATGGGATCCGCCCTTGCCATGAACATGGCGGAAAAGGGCATTCCCATCGCCGTGTCGAACCTCACGCCCGATCTGATCGATGCCTTCGTGGCGCGGTCGGCTGGCGTGGCGGACAAGGTGGTCACCGCCCCCGACCTTGCCGCGCTGGCAAAGGCTCTGCCGCGCCCGCGCACCATCCTTGCGCTGATCCCGTCGACCGGCCCGGTGGATGACATGCTGGACACGCTGATCCCGCTGCTTGATCCGGGCGACACGGTGATCGACGCGGGCAACGCCAATTTCCACGACACCCGCGCGCGGCAGCGCCGGCTGGACGCGCACGGGCTGTATTTCGTCGGGCTGGGCGTGTCCGGCGGCGAAGACGGCGCGCGCCACGGTCCTTCGATGATGTTCGGCGGCTCCGAGCAAAGCTGGAACGGGCTGCGGCCCATCTTCGAAACCATCGCCGCGCGGTTTGAGGGCGCGCCCTGCGTGGCCCGGATGGGGCCGGACGGCGCGGGCCATTTCGTCAAGACGGTGCACAACGGCATCGAATACGCCGACATGCAGGTGATCGCCGAGGTCGACGACTTGCTGCGCCGTGGCATGGGGCGCACGCCCGAACAGGTGGCCGACCAGTTCGAAGCCTGGAACGACGGCCCGCTTGGCAGCTACCTTTACGAGATCACCGCCAAGGTGCTGCGCCAGTCCGACCCGCTGGGCAAGGGGGCGATGGTCAATGCCATCCTGGATGTGGCGGGGCAGAAGGGAACCGGGCGCTGGACCGTGATCGAAGCCGTGCACCTGGGCCAGTCCGCGACCATGATCGAAGGCGCCGTCGCCGCCCGCGCCTGGTCCGCCGAAAAGCCGCTGCGCGAAGCGATGGGCGCCGCTTTCGGGGCGGACCGCCAGCCGGTATCGCTGGACATCGAAACGCTGGAATCCGCGCTTTTGGCGGCCCGCGTGCTGGAATACGCGCAGGGCTTTCGCATCCTGGACGCGGCAAGCGCCGAATATGGCTGGGCGCTGGATCACGCGCGCATCGCCGAAACCTGGCGGGCGGGCTGCATCATCCGCGCAAGGCTGCTGGGCGATTTCGCCGAAGCTTTCCGCGCAGGGCCGCCCCTGGGGCAGCTTGTGCTGGCGCCGCGTTTCGCGCAGATCCTGGGGGATGGCATTCCGGCCCTGCGCCAGGTGATCGGCGCCGCGATTACCGCCGGTTTCGCGCTGCCGGTGCTAAGCGCCGCGCTGGGGTTCTGGGACACGCTGCGCCAGCCCTCGGGCACCGCCGGGCTGATCCAGGCGCAGCGCGATTTCTTCGGTCGCCACGGGTTCGACCGCATCGACGGGCAGGATGCCCGCCACGGCCCCTGGTGGGTTTAGGCCGCCGCGCCCCGGCCCCGGGCGCCTAGCGCGTGCGCGGCTTGGCGCGCAGGGTCGGGTCTGCCTCGCGCGGGTCCTCGGGCCAGGGGTGGCGGGGGTATTGCGCCTTCATGTCCTTGCGCACATCCGCATAGGACCCGGCCCAGAAGCCGGGCAGGTCCATGGTGACCTGCACGGGGCGGCGCGCGGGCGACAGCAGCGTCACGCGCAGCGGCGTGCGCCCCACCAGCGGATGGGTGCGCTGGCCGAACATCTCCTGAATGCGCAACGAGATTTCCGGGTGCTCGCCAGAATAGTCGATCGGGATCTCGCGCCCGAGCGGCGTGGTGAACCGGCCCGGCACCGCCGCATCCAGCGCCTGCATCTGGCCCCAGTCCAGCCGGGCACGCAAGGCGGGCAGCGGATCGAAGCGTTTCCAGTCCTCGGCGGTCTTCACGCCGTTCAGGAAGGGCAGCAGCCAGTCGTCGAGGCTGTCCAGAAGCGCCGCGTCGGACATGTCGGGCAGGTCCAGCCCGCCATCGCGCCCCAGCGCCACACGCGCGCAAAAGCGCCGCGCCGCGTCGGGCAGCGACAGCCCCAGTTCGCGCACCCCGTCCAGCATGGCACGGGCGATGGCGTCCGCCGGGGCGTCCTTCCACAGCCGGTCGTCCAGCGCGATGGCGCCCAGCTTTTCCTGCTGGCGGGCCACCACGCGGCGTTCGCGGCGCGACCAGGTGCAGCTGTCCTGCCATGCGATCTGTTCGGCGAACAGCGCGCGCAGGTCACGCTCGCCGATCTGGATGGCCTGGCGGATGCGCGCCTCGCGCGGGTTGCCGTCGGTGTCGGTCACCACGATCAGCCGGGCCTGCGCAAGCGGGTCGGCATCATCCATCACCGCGCCCTTGCCGCCCGAAAGCTGGTAGCGCGGCGCATCGCCCTTGCGGCGCAGCCCGATGCGGTCGGGATAGGCCAGCGCCGCCAGCGCGGCGGGGCCGTGCGCGCAGCCCCCGGCGCGGGATTTCAGCCGCCTTGCTTCGGTGCGGATGCGCTCCAGCGCGGGGCGGTTCAACCCGAAGGGCCGGGACTGGGAAAACCGGCGCGCATCGCGCAGCGCCTCAAGCCTCAGGGACAGATCGCAGGGCGCGCCCTTGATCGGGTCGCGATCCGCCAGCAGCGCCGCCAGCGCGGCGGCCTCGGGCCCGCCAAGGGTCAGCATATGGGCAAGGCGCGGGTGCAGCGGCAGCGCGGCCAGCCGGCGCCCGTGGCGGGTGATGCGCCCCTGCCGGTCCAGCGCGCCCAGCATCTGCAGCAGCGCCTGCGCCTCGGCATAGGCGCCGGGATTGGGCGGG
>CAXICP010000327.1:0-4333 GCA_964022595.1 uncultured Salipiger sp. | reverse complement strand
CCGTCAGGATCACCGCATGAAACCGCTTAGCGCCACCTACCGACTTCAGCTGCGCCAGGGCGTGGATTTCGACCGCGCCGCCGAGCTTCTGGCGCATGTCGATGCGCTGGGGGCATCGCACCTGTACCTGTCGCCGATCTTTACCGCCGCCGAGGGCAGCACCCACGGCTATGACGTGGCCGATGCATCGCAGATCGACCCGGTGCTTGGCGGGCGCGCGGGCTTCGAACGCCTTGCCCGCGCGGCGCAGGCGCGGGGCATCGGCATCGTGCTGGACCTTGTGCCCAACCACACGGTGCGGGCGGTCGAAACCCCCTGGCTTCTGGATGCGCGGCAAGACGGCGCCGCCTCGCGGTACGCGCCGTTCGTCGCTGTGGACTGGGAAGCAGGGCCGTTCTTGCCCGTGCTGCCCGACCCGTTCGACGACATGGCCGCCGCCGGCGCCTTTACCGTCGATGCCGACCGTGAGCGGGTGGAATGGGAAGGCGGCTGGCTGCCGCTGGCCCCGGGCACCGCGACGCTGGAATTTTCCGAGATGATGCGCGCCCAGCATTGGCGCCTGCGGTTCTGGGAACGCGAGCGGCGCCGCCTGACGCACCGGCGCTTCTTCAACGTCACCACGCTGATCGGGATGCGCATCGAACAGCGCGAGGTGTTCGACGCGATGATGGCGCTGCCCGTGCAGTTGGTGCGCGACGGGCTGGTGCAGGGGCTGCGGATCGACCACGTGGATGGCCTTGCGCGCCCGGGCGAATACCTCGCCCGCCTGCGCCAGGAGGTCGGCCCCGACGTGCCGGTCTGGGTGGAAAAGATCCTGACCGGGGATGAGGACATGCCCCGCGGATGGGCCACCGACGGCACCACCGGCTACGAGGCATCGGACCGCATCGCCCGGCTGCTGACCGACGAGGCGGGGCGCGACCGGCTGGACACCGCATGGCGCGAGGCGACCGGGGCGCAGGCCAGCTATCACGAAGTCTGCCTGCAGACCCGCGCGCTGATCCTGGACACGGACCTGCGCGCCGAGCTGACGGAAATGAGCGCCCGTGCGCAGGCGGCGCTGGCCGAACGCGGCGCCCATCCGCGCGATGCGCAGGATCTGCGCGCCGGGCTGCGCGCGCTGCTGATCGCCTTTCCGCAATATCGGTCCTACGTCACCCCCGACGGCGCGCGGGACGAGGACGAGACGCTGCTGCGCGCCACCTTCGACACCGCCGCGACGCTGCTGGACGACGCCGCCACCCTGTCGGCGCTGCGCGGGCTGTTCGACGGCTCCGAAGGGCCGAAGACCTATGCCTTTGTGCGGCGTTTCCAGCAGGTGACCGGCGCGGTGGTGGCCAAGGCGCAAGAAGACACGGCGTTCTTTCGCTACACCCGCAACCTTGCCGAATGCGAGGTCGGCTCGGAACCCGATGCCCCGGTGCTGAGCGCCGAGGCGTTCCAGGACTGGTGCCGCGCGCGCCAGGCGCGCTATCCGCTGGCGATGACGCTGGGCTCGTCCCATGACAGCAAGCGGGCCGAAGACGCCCGCGCGCGCCTTGTCGCGCTGACCCATGATCCGCTGGCGCTGCGCGAGCTGTGGCAGCAGGCCGCGCCGCTGGCAACCGCCGGGGCGCCGCCCGCCGATGTGCGCTGGTACGTGCTGCAAACCGCCGTCGCCATGTGGGAGCCGGGCCGCGACGACCTGGAACAGCGCCTTGCCGCGCATCTGGAAAAGGCCCTGCGCGAGGCGCGCGAGCTGTCCACCTGGCTTGACCCCGACGAGGCGGCGGAAGCGGCTGCGGCGGAATTCGGCGCCGGGCTGCTGGCCCATTGGCGCCGCGCCGAACCCGAGGCGCTGACCCGGCTGGTGCAGCGCGGCGAGGCGCTGGCGCTGGCGTCCCACGCGCTGCGGCTGGTGATGCCCGGGGTGCCCGACATCTACCAGGGCACCGAATACGGCAGCTTTGCCCTGACCGACCCCGACAACCGCGACCCGTTCGAGCCGCGCGAGCCGCAAGGCAGGTTCGCGCAGGAAAAGCTGGCGCTCACGCGCCGCCTGCTGGGGCTGCGCGCCCGCGCGCCCGATCTGTTCACGCAGGGCAGCTTTGATCTGCGCAAGGATCGCGACGGGGTGATCGTGACGCGCAGGCTGGGCGAACAGTCGCTGTCGCTGCATGTGACCGGCGATGGCACCAGCGCGCCGGTGCTGGTCGAAGTCAACGGCATCGCGGGGTCCGAAACCGTGGCCGCCTGACCGGGGCCGCCTTTCCGGGGCGGCGCGCGCCGGGTTGCGACCAGTGTCGCGGTTCCGGCGATCCGGCGCGCGGGTTACTCTTCCTGAACGCGAATGGGCGTCGAACGGGAAAGGGCACGGGCCTTGGCACGCAGGCACACAGCAACGAAGCGCACGGGGGCAGGACGGGCCGGTCGATGACGGCGGCGCTGGACCTGCCGGGCGTGTCCTTGCGCGTGGCCGAGTTGCTGGCGCTGGACCCCCTTGCGCCCACCCTTGACGAAATTCCCCCGGCGCGGCTGCTGACGGTGGTCGATTTCCGCCCCTCGATGCTGTGCGGGCGCACGCGCGCGTTCCGGTCGGTCGCGGCCGCCGAAGCGACGGTGATGCTGTGCGCGCAGGCCTGCCGCGCAGGGTCGGAAGTGGGGCTTTTGACGCTGGGCTGCGGCACGGCGGTCACGCTGACGCCCCGGCGCCGCCCCATGTCCGAAATCGTCGCCGGGATGGTGCGCGCCCATGATGCGGCGTCGGCCCATGCGCTGGCGGGCATGCTGGACGACCCGCCGCTGGGGCGCGCGCTGTCGGGGCTGGACCGGCTGGCGGCGCCGGGCAGCGCGGTCATCATCGTTTCGGGGTTCGAAACCCCCGGCGCGGGGCTGGGGCCGTGCCTGCAGCGGCTGGCGCAGGACCACGACCTGCGGCTTTACCTTGTGACCGACGGGCCGGGCGCGCAGGTGGCCCACAGCGTGGTCTGCGGGCGCGCGGCGCGGGTGCTGAACGCGTCGGACCCGCCCGAGGCCATGGCCGCGCGCCGTGCCGCGCCGGGGCCGGGCGGCGGGGGCGCGGCGGCGGGCTAGGGCAGGCGATACTCAGGTCTGCATTGTTCGAATCCCGCGCCGCGCGCAGGGTTGCGCGCAGGGCGCCTTGGGAAGGGAGCAGCCCTCGGAGGAGGAACCATGGGACTATTGGACAAGCTTTTCGGGGGCGACGGACAGGCCGCCGCCTCCTACACGCATGTCAAGATCCACCCGGAAGTGGACGGGGGCGTCAAACCCGCCGTGCCCGGATTTTCCGGCGGAACCCTGAAATGCAAATGCCCCACCGACCAGGTGGTGGTGACGATCCAGGCGCAGACCGCCCATAACCACGTCTGCGGCTGCACCAAGTGCTGGAAACCGGCGGGGGCGGTGTTCAGCCAGGTCGCGGTGGTCAGCCGTGACAAGGTGAAGGTCACGGCGAACGAGGGCAAGCTGACCATCGTCGACCCGTCGGCCGCGATCCAGCGCCACGCCTGCACCGGCTGCGGCGTGCACATGTACGGGCGGATCGAAAACACCGGCCATCCGTTCCACGGGCTGGACTTCGTGCACACCGAACTGTCGCCCCAATCGGGCTGGGCGCCGGCGGAATTCGCCGCCTTCGTGTCCTCGATCATCGAATCGGGTGTCGATCCGTCGCGCATGGACGAGATCCGGGGCCGCCTGCGCGAGCTGGGGCTGGACCCCTATGATTGCCTGTCGCCGCCCCTGATGGACGCCATCGCGACCCATGTGGCCAAGCAAAGCGGCGCGTTGCACTAGGAAAACCGGGGCCAGCCGCGCGAATCCACCCCCGCCGCCATCCGGGCGCGGGGGGGCGTGGCCGGCCCCGATCATTTGCGGCATACCGCCGCGCACAACACCGTTGCGCGAGTGCGCCCAACTGCGCTAGCCTTCCGCGAGGGAGGACTTTGCTATGAAAGACATGATGGACGCGCCACACTCTGGCGCGATCAGATCGGTCGTGATCGTTGACGACCACCCCCTTTACAGTGACGCCCTTGCCGCGGCGGTGGGCCTGGCCTTTCCCGACGCGCGGATGGACAAGGCGCAGACCCTGCGCGCGGCGCTTGACCTGGTGGACGCGGGCGCGGCGCCCGACCTGGTGATGTTCGATCTGAAACTGCCCGACGTGACGGGGATCTCGGGGTTTCAGACGCTCAAGGCGGCGCTGCCGGAAACGCCGGTGCTGGTGATCTCGTCGCTGACGTCGGTGCAGATCGTGCAGGCGCTGATGGAAGACGGCGCCGCGGGCTTCCTGCCCAAGGATGCCAGCGCCCCGGTGTTGCGCCACGCGCTT
>CAXICP010000326.1:0-4351 GCA_964022595.1 uncultured Salipiger sp. | reverse complement strand
CGGGCGGGCGAGGTTCAGGGCAGGCGCCGATCCGTCGCGCTTGCCGGCAAAGCGCGTCTGCCATTCCTCGCGTTCGTCGTCGGTGATCTTGCGGAAGGTGACCTGCGGCACGTCGAAGTCATGCCCGGCGGGCAGGGTGGTCAGCGCGCCTGCCACATCGTCGGGCCAGCTGTCGTCTTCGGTGCGCAGCGCCGCAAGAAGCTGCGCCGAGGCGTCGGGGATGAACGGCGCCGAGATCACCGCGTAAAGCCGGATCATGTTCAGCGCGAGCCGGATCTGCGCGGCGGCGGTTTCGGGATCGGTCTTGAAGGTCGACCAGGGCGCGGCTTCCTGCAGATATTCGTTGCCCAGCACCCAGGCGGCGCGCAGGGCAGCGGCAGATTTGCGCACCTCGGCCTGCGCCATGTGGGTTTCGTATTCGCGGATGCGGGCGGTCAGATCGGTGATCAGCTGGTCCTCGCGCGGGCCAAGGCTGCCGCCCGTCGGGACCGTTTCGCCGAACTTGGACCGGCAGAATTTCGTCCCGCGCGAGGCGAAATTGCCCAGCACGTCGGCCAGATCCTTGTTCACCGAGCCCTGGAAGTTTTCCCAGGTGAATTCGCTGTCGCTGCTTTCGGGCGCATGGCTCAGCAGCCACCAGCGCCAGTAATCGGCCGGCAGGATGTCCAGCGCCTGGTCCATGAACACGCCGCGCCCGCGCGAGGTGCTGAACTGCCCGCCGTCATAGTTCAGATAGTTGAACGACTTGATGTAATCGACCAGCTTCCACGGCTCGCCCGATCCAAGGATCGTGGCGGGGAAAGACAGGGTATGGAACGGCACGTTATCCTTGCCCATGAACTGGGTGTAGGTGACATCGCCCGCGCCCTTGTCGGTGCGCCACCAGCGCTGCCAGTCATCGCCCTTGCCCGCGTCGACCCATTCCTGCGCGCAGGCGATGTATTCGATGGGCGCGTCGAACCAGACGTAGAACACCTTACCTTCCATGCCGGGCCAGTCCTCGGTGCCCTTGCGGACGGCAATGCCCCAGTCAAGGTCGCGGGTGATGCCGCGATCCTGCAGCCCGTCGCCGTCGTTCAGCCATTTCTTGGCGATCGAGGTGGTCAGAACGGGCCAGCCGACACGGGTGTCGATCCACTGTTCCAGCTCGTCCTTCATCTGCGACTGGCACAGGTACAGGTGCTTGGTCTCGCGCATTTCCAGATCGGTCGCGCCCGAGATCACCGAGCGCGGGTTGATCAGGTCGACCGGGTCAAGCTGCTTGGTGCAATTGTCGCATTGATCGCCGCGCGCATCTTCGAAACCGCAGTTGGGGCAGGTGCCTTCGATGTAGCGGTCCGGCAGGTAGCGCCCGTCGGTGGGCGAATACATCTGCGTTTCGCTCACTTCGCGGATCAGGCCGCGTTCGGCCAGCACTCCGGCGAAATGCTGGGTCAGCGCGTGGTTCTGCGGGCTGGAGCTGCGCCCGAAATGATCGAAGGACAGGCGGAAGCCGTCGGCGATCCTTGCCTGCACCTCGTGCATCTCGGCGCAGTATTCGGCCACCGGCTTGCCGGCCTTGGCGGCGGCCAGTTCCGCCGGCGTGCCGTGTTCGTCGGTGGCGCACAGGAACAGCACCTCGTCGCCGCGCGCCCGGTGGTAGCGGGCGAACAGGTCGGCCGGAAGCTGCGAGCCGACCAGGTTCCCAAGGTGCTTGATCCCGTTGATGTAGGGAATCGCCGAGGTAATGAGATGCCGTGCCATGATCTGCCCTTTCTCCGCGCCGCGTTGCCCGCCGCTTTAGCGGATCGCACGGCCAGAGGAAAGATGCGCGCTTGCGGGCTTGGCTTTCCGGGGATGGCCGCTAGTTTGGCGCCGATATTCGAACCCAGGAGCCTTTCGATGAAGATGAACCCCCTCGGCCGCACCGGCATCGAGGTGTCCGAGCTGTGTCTCGGGACCATGACCTATGGCAACCAGACGCCCCCCGAGGATGCCTTCGCCCAGATGGACCGTGCGCTTGATGCGGGTATCAATTTCTTCGACACCGCCGAAATGTACCCGGTGAACCCGGTTCGGGCCGAAACCATCGGGCGCACCGAAGAGATCGTCGGCGACTGGATCGCAGCGTCCGGGCGGCGGGGCGATTTCGTGCTGGCCACCAAGCACACGGGCGATTCCCGGCTGGTGCGCGACGGGGCGCCGATCAGCGCGCAATCCATCCCCAAGGCGATCGAGGGCTCGCTCACGCGGCTGAAGACCGACGTCATCGACCTGTACCAGTTCCACTGGCCGAACCGGGGGAGCTATCATTTCCGCAAGAACTGGCGGTTCGACCCGTCGGGGCAGGACCGCGCGGCGACGGTGCAGCACATGGCGGATGCGCTTGGCGCGCTGTCGCGCGAGGTCGACCGGGGCACGATCCGCGCCTTCGGGCTGTCCAACGAAAGCGCCTGGGGCACCGCCATGTGGCTGCGCATGGCCGAAGAGGTCGGCGGCCCGCGCGTCGCGTCGATCCAGAACGAATATTCGCTGATGTGCCGGCTTGCGGACACCGACCTTGCCGAGCTGATGGTGAACGAGGATGTCGGCCTGCTGCCCTATTCGCCGCTGGCGGCGGGGCTGCTGACCGGCAAGTACCAGGGCGGCGCGGTGCCCGAGGGCTCGCGCATGGCGCTGAACGGCGATCTTGGCGGGCGCAAGAGCGACCGGGCCTTCCCGGCGGTCGATGCCTACCTGGGCGTGGCGCGCGATTTCGGGCTGGACCCGGTGCACATGGCGCTGGCCTGGTCGGCGCGCCGGCCCTTTGTCGCCTCGTCGATCTTTGGCGCCACGACGCTGGCGCAGCTGGACCACCTGTTGGGCGCGACCGACGTGGCGCTGACGGATGAGATGCTGGAACGGCTGGACGCGGTGCACAAGGACCACCCGCTGCCCTATTGATCGCCGATGGCCGGGGGCAGCCCCCGGCCATTGCCGCCGACCGTGCGCCTATTCGGCGGCGATGCCGTCGGTGAACTGCAGGCGCGCAAGCCGGGCATAAAGCCCGCCTTCGGCCACCAGCGCGTCATGGGTGCCCTGCGCGGCGATGCGCCCGTGTTCCATCACCACGATCCTGTCGGCCTTTTTCACCGTCGCCAGCCGGTGGGCGACGATGATGGTGGTGCGCCCCTGCGCCAGCGTGTCGACCGCCGCTTGCACCGCCCGTTCGCTTTCCGCATCCAGCGCCGAGGTCGCCTCGTCCAGCAGCAGCACCGGGGCGTCGCGCAGGATGGCGCGGGCGATGGCGATGCGCTGTTTCTGCCCCCCCGACAGCATCACGCCGCGCTCGCCAAGGTGGGTTTCATACCCGTCCGGCAGCGCGGCCAGGAAATCATGCGCGGCGGCGGCGCGCGCTGCGGTTTCGATTTCCGCGTCAGAGGCGCCCGGGCGGCCAAAGCGGATGTTCTCGCGCGCGGTGGCGGCAAAGATCACCGGGTCCTGCGGCACCAGTGCCATGTGGCGGCGGAAATCGTCGCGCGACAACTCGTTCAGCGGGATGCCATCCAGCAGCACGCGGCCCGCGTCGGGGTCGTAAAACCGCTGGATCAGCTGCACGATGGTGGTCTTGCCCGCGCCGGACGGGCCCACCAGCGCGACGGTCTCGCCCGGGCGGATGTTCAGCGTGACCCCGTCCAGCGCCGCGATCGAGGGCCGCGAGGGGTAGTGGAAGCGCACGTCGGCCAGCATGATTTCGCCGCGCACCGGGGCGGGCAGGGCGCGGGGGGCGGAAGGCTCTTGCACCGCGTCTTCGGTCTGCAACAGTTCGACCAGCCGCTCGGTCGCGCCGGCGGCGCGCTGCAATTCGCCGAATATTTCCGACAGCGCGGCCACGGCGCCCGCGACCATCACCGAATAGATCACGAACTGCACCAGCGCGCCGGGGCTCATGTCGCCCGCGCGCACGTCCCAGGCGCCCATCCACAGCACGCCCACCACGCCGGAAAACACCAGGAAGATCACGATGGCGGTCATCGCCGCGCGCACCCAGATCCGCCGACGCGCGGCGTCAAAGCTTTTCTCGGTCACATCGCCGAAGGCCGCGCGCGAGATCGTCTCGTGGGTGAACGCCTGCACGGTCTGCACCGCGCTCAGCGCCTCGGCCGCGTTGCCCGACGATGCGGCGATCCAGTCCTGGTTTTCGCGGCTGAGCTTGCGCAGGCGGCGGCCCAGCGTCAGGATCGGCACCACCACCACCGGCACGATCAGCAGCACCATGCCCGTCAGCTTGGCCGAGGTCAGCAGCATCAGCGCCAGCCCCCCGGCCATCATCAGGATGTTGCGCAGCGCGATGGACACGGACGACCCGATCACCGACAGGATCAGCGTGGTG
>CAXICP010000325.1:0-4354 GCA_964022595.1 uncultured Salipiger sp. | reverse complement strand
GCCTATACCTTTGTGCAGGGGGGGCATGTGCGGGTCGACCTGATCTATTCGCCGGTCAGCTACCGCACCAAGAAGATCATCGACATGGTGGGCAGCCTGATCTTCATGCTGCCGATGGCCACCTTGATGTGGCTTTATTCGTGGTTCTTCCTGTGGCGCCACCTGATCGTGCCGAACCCGTCGGCATCCGAAAGCCTTGACCGGCTTATCAACAAGGCCCGCGCGCTGCGCTGGAACGTGGAAACCATCGCGTTCAGCCCCAACGGCTTTTCGGCCTATTTCCTGTTCAAGATCCTCATCGTCTTGATGTGCGGCTTCATCTTCCTGCAAGGCGTCACCTTCTTCTGGCGCTCGTTGATGGAACTGCGCGAAGGGCCTGAATCTGACGGCCGCTACCATGACCACGACAAGATCGAGATGGGCGAAGAAGCCTACGATCACGCGGAATTCTGAGAGGGACCACCCACATGCTTTTCGGACTGGACGGCGTCGAGATCGGCCTGATCATCGTCTTTCTCACGCTTTTTTCCGCGATCCTGTCGGGGTTCCCGGTGGCCTTTGCCATCGGCGGCGCCGGGGTCATTTCCTTTGGCATCATCGCCGCGCTCGATAGCGCGGGACTGCTGGTGCACCAGGCGATCGACAGCGGCAGCGATGCCTATCGCGCGCTTGTCGCATCGGGCGTGGCCGAGGATTCCATTTCGGTGTTCCGCTACCCCGACCTGCCGCGCTACGCCATGCCGGTGTTCGAACGCGGCTGGGAGGTCGCGCTGGACCGCAACCTGTCCTTCATCGTCAACCGGGTGAACGAACGGGTGATCGCGGGCGCCAGCATCGAAACGCTTCTGGCGGTCCTGATGTTCGTGATGATGGGCATCGTGCTGGAACGGTCCAAGATCGCCGACGATCTGTTGCAGACCATGGCGCGGGTGTTCGGCCCGCTTCCGGGCGGGCTTGCGGTGTCCATCGTGGTGGTGGGGGCGTTCCTTGCCGCATCCACCGGCATCGTCGGGGCAACCGTCGTCACCATGGGCCTGCTGGCCCTGCCGACCATGCTGCGCAACAACTATTCGCCGGAACTGGCCACCGGGGTCATCGCCGCGTCGGGCACGCTGGGGCAGATCATCCCGCCGTCGATCGTGATCGTGCTGCTGGGCACGCTGGCGGGCGATCTGTATTCCACCGCGCAAGAGGCGCGCGCCCAGTCGCTTGGCTGCACGGATGCGCTGACCTACCTGGGCGAGCCGGCCGTGGTGTCCGTGGGCACGCTGTTCCAGGCCGCGCTTTTGCCGGGGATCCTGCTGGCGGTGCTTTATGCGGGCTATGCCTTTGCCTATGCCATGTTCAACCCGCACAAGGCCCCGCCCGTGCCGTCGGCGGGCGGCATCGGCGAGCCGGTCACCAAAAGCGAAGCCTTCACCTGGTATCTTGGCGTGCCGCTGCTGCTGATCGTGGCGGCCATCGGGCTGGGCCAGATCAACGCCGTGGGTTCGCAGACGACCGTGGTGTCCAGCTTTTCGGACGCCGGCGAATCCGCCAGCCTGCGCACCGGGGTGAGCGAACAGTGCCAGGCCGCGATGATCGACCTGCACGGGCAGGCCGCCTGGGATGCGGCCGTGGCGCAGCAATCGGAAATCGACGCCGCGGGCGGTGTCGACGCCGGCCACCGCCTTAGCCAGGACGAACTGGTCGTCGCGCGCCAGGCCATGATCGACAACGCCGCGCCGATCGGCACCGGCATCGCGATCATCGCCGTGTTCTTCGGCATCGTGCTGGCATGGGGGCGGGCGACCTCGCCCATGTCCTCGCCGGTGCCGCTGTACATCGGGGCGGGGGGCATCGTGCTGGGGCTGATCGTGGATGCGCTGTTCGTCGCGCCCACGACCTCGCCCGGGGCCACCGTGGCGATGATGGCGATTCCCTGGGCGATCATGCTTTACGGCGCGTTCTTCGCCACCCGGCGCATGGCCACGAACGAGCTGATCCGCGTGGTGTTTCCCCCGCTGGTGCTGATCGTGGCGGTGCTGGGGTCGATCCTTGGCGGCATCACCAACCCCACGCCCGCCGCGGCGCTTGGGGCGGCGGGGGCGATCATGCTGGCCGCCTATCGCAAGCTGCGCGAACAGGACCGTTCGCCCAAGGTCATCCTGTGGTCGACCTTTGCGGTGGTGGTGATGATCCTGGTGGGCATCAACTTCGATCTGCGCACCGGAGTCGAAGGCGCCGGGGCCGAAACCTGGATCGCCTTCGTCGTGGCGCAGGCGGCGTATCTTTACGCGCTGTTCGGGCTGCTGTTCGCCTGCTGGGTGCTGTTCAAGTCCGGGGTGCTGACCCCTGCGGTGCGCGAGACGGCCAAGGTGACAAGCATGGTGTTCACCATCCTGGTTGCGTCGCAGTTGCTGAACCTGGTGGTGATTTCCTTCGGAGGCGAACATTACATCCAGCAGTTCCTGCAAAGCTTCGACAATGAACACAAGGTGTTCCTGGTCGTGATGCTGGTGCTGTTCGTGCTGGGCTTCGTGCTGGATTTCCTGGAAATCATCTACATCGTCGTGCCCATCGTGGGGCCGGTCATCTACGGCGGCTCGTTCGATCCCAAGTGGGTGACGATCATGATCGCGGTGAACCTGCAGACCTCGTTCCTGACCCCGCCCTTCGGCTTCGCGCTGTTCTACCTGCGCGGCGTGGCGCCGGCGTCGGTGACGACGGGGCACATCTATCGCGGCGTGATCCCGTTCGTGCTGATCCAGGTGGCGGGGCTTGCGCTGCTGTGGTTCGCACCGGGCATCGTGACCATCGTCCCGGACCTGATTCCGAACTGATCGGAACCTGACGCCAACGCGCCCCCGCGAACCTTCGCGGGGGCGCGTTGCGTTTTGGGGGGCGTTCATCCGGGGCGGACGAAATCACCCCGGGCCAGTTCGGCGCGCGTTACCGCCGTAGCGGGCTGTGGCCTGACGAAGAATTCGGCGATGGTTTGGGCGGGGAGTGAACTGGCCCAGATCGCCGGCCAGGAACATCTTGGCCAAGCGGCGGCCGGCCAGAGTTTCCGGCCTTTCATCTCGGCCTCTCCAGAGGGTCCTACACCTTGCCGGAGGCGGACAGCAATATCGCCACCGGGCGCGTGGTTTCGATTTCGGCCATGACGATGATCAGCGAGGCGGTCAGCGGCACCGCCAGCACCGCCCCCGCCAGCCCCCAGAGCGACGACCAGAAGGCCAGCGCCAGCAGCACGACGAAGGGCGACAGGTTGAACGCCCGGCTCATCATGCGCGGTTCCAGAAAGCCGGCGACGAACATCTGCGCGGCGGTCAGCGCGACCATCACCGTCGCCGTCATGCCCAGCGATCCCGATTGCGCGAGGCTCAGCAGCACCGGAAAAAGCACTCCGATCATCGATCCAATGTAGGGGATGTAGTTCAAAAGCCCGATCAGGATGGCCCAGAACAGCGCGAAATCGATCCCCAGCGGCAGCATCACCGCATAGGACAACAGCCCCAGCACGATGTTCACCACCGTCTTGACCGCAAGGTAGTCGCCGACGCGGGTGTTGATGCGGTCGAACAGATCGACGGTCTTGGCTTCCTTGCGGCTGTCGGCCAGCGCGATGCGCAGCTTGTTCACCATCCCGGCGCGTTCGGCCATGAAGAAGGTGGCATATAGGATCACCAGAAAGATCATGCCTCCGAAGCCGCGCAGCGACACCAGCACCGGGCCGATCAGCGTGCCCAGTTCGAACTGGTCAAAGGTCAGGGCGCGGACGCTGGCCCAGGTCGGCTGATCCTCGATCCCGACCATCTGCGCCAGCCGGGTGACGACGCCTTCAAGGTTGCTCTCATAGCTCGGCAGCACCGCCGCCACCTGCGTGAAGGTATCCACCACGTAGAAGCTGACCAGCACCACCAGCGCGGTGAAGGCCAGCAGCACCAGGAACCGCCGCAGCAGCGCGGGCAGCAGGCCGACGATGGGCAATTCGCCCAGCCGCGCGGTCAGGTTGCTAAGGATGTAAAGCGCGATCAGCGCCAGCATGATCGGCAGCAGCACCGGCTTGCCGATATGCAGCAGCCAGCCCAGCATGATCAGCAGGGCGACAAGATAGGCGGGTTCGCGAAACGAGATCATGCCGGTCCAGTGTCGATCAGGGGTGGCGCGCGGGAAAGCCGTGCGCGGCAGTATCGCTGCCTGAAATGGAAATGGCCAGAAGATCCGTCAGATCAAGGTCTTCGCGCCCCGCTTCGGGGCGGGGGCGCGGCGCATTTTGCGGCGCTACTCGGCGGCCCTTAGCGATGATGCGCCATCGGTGTCGCGTGGGGCTGCGGGGGCGGCGTCTTCCCACAGGATCATCGGCGCGCGG
>CAXICP010000324.1:0-4367 GCA_964022595.1 uncultured Salipiger sp. | reverse complement strand
TTCACGAAATCCGTGCCTTCATAGGTGTGCTTGGGGATCATCGGCGCGGTGGCCTGTTCGAAGATCCCGATGAAGGGACCGAAGGGTTCCTTGAGATTGAACACGACCGTCAGATCGTCGGGCGTGTCGATGCTTTCGACCCGGTCCATGTAGGTACGGGTGCGCGGGTTCGTCTCGCGCAGGAACACGTCCATGGTGAATTTCACATCCTCGGAGGTGAAGGGCTCCCCGTCGTGGAAGGTCACGCCGTCGCGCAGCTTGAAGGTATAGGTCTTGCCGTCCTCCGAGATTTCCCAGGATTCGGCCAGCTGCCCTTCGGGCTTGAGGTCGAAGTCATAGCGCAGCAGGCTTTCGTAGATGTCGCCCGCGACCATCTGGGTCGGGCCGTTCTGCACGATGCCCAGCATCAGCCCCGGCGGTTCCGGCTGGATGACGACGTTCAGCGTGCCGCCCGCCTGCGGCTCCCCGTCCTGCGCGGCCAGCGGCCCCGCAAGCGCCAGGGCCGCGATCGCGGCGATGATCTTGAATGGTCTTAGCATAGTTTCTTTCCCCGTCTGTTGATGTCCATTGGGACTGTTTATGCAGTTCAAGCGTGAACCGTTCTTCGTTGATGTGCCACGCCAGCTTCTGGGAAATGGCACATCCAGGCGCGTCATTTTTGTTCAAGCGTCTGGATATACTGGGTAATTCCATCTCTTGGTTTTTCGATATCCGCCTGCATCGCAGCGCGGGCCGCAGCGGAATCATGGGTTTCGCAGGCGGCGATGATCTGATGGTGCTGCTCGACCATGTCATTGTGGGTCTTGGCGTAATAGCCCGAGATCAGTGGCCCGGTACGCAGCCACAGGCGGCTCAGCACGCCCAGAAGGATCGGCATGCCCGCGATTTCCGCAAGGGCGAAGTGGAACTTCTGATTCATTTCGATCGCCAGCGGCCATTTGCCGGCGGCAGATGCCTCTTCGTTACGCAGCACGATGCGTTTGAGCATGGCAACGTCCTTGTCCTGCGCGACTGCGGCGGCACCGGCGGCGGCAAGGCCTTCAAGCTCTGTCCGGATGGCGGTGATCTCAAGATAGGCGGCGGTCGTCAGCACAGGAACGCGCAGGTCTCGCATGCTGCGCTGTTCCAGCGCGTTGTCCTGCAACAGCCGCTGCACCGCGTCACGTACCGGCGTCGAGCTGGTCCCGAGCGAGTCGGCCAGACCCCGTATCGTCAGCTTCTGATTCGGCTGCAGCTTGCCCCGGATCAGGTCCTGCGAGACCCGTCCGTATATGGCATGACCCAGCGAATCCTTGTTCAGTTCTTTCATCTCACCCCTGTTGGCGGTGGTGCTATTTTGATGCATCATGCATCAAAAATGTTGATGCGGCAAATCTTAACTGCAATAGTCTGCCCAACCGCCCGGCGGCGGAGCGGGCGATGCCCGAAATTTGCACAACAGGCGGAAGGTCCCCCGGATGAAAGTCTATTTCGACGCGCGACAGCTGGGCCACGCGCCGCAGGTCTACTTCAGGCGGGGCGCTGCCATGCCGCATCAGGAGCAGCCCCAGCGGGCCGAGATCCTGCGCGACATGCTGCTGTCGGAAGGGTTCGAGATTTCAGCGCCGGGCGATCATGGTGTCGGCCCGATCAAGGCGGTGCATAATCCCGGCTACGTCGATTTCCTGCCCGATGCCTATGACCGCTTTGTCGAAAGCGCAGGGGCGGAAGCGCTGGCGATCCCCACGATGCATCCCGGTGTCCGCCGCGGGAAGGAGCCGCGCGACATCCACGGCCAGCTGGGATGGTGGATGACCGACACCTCCACGCCGCTCACGCCGGGCAGCTGGGATGCGGCCTATTGGTCGGCGCAATCCGCGGTGGAAGCAGCAGAGGCGGTGTTGTCGGGCGAAAGGGCGGCCTATGCGCTGTGCCGTCCGCCGGGGCACCACGCAATGCGCGATTGTTCCAATGGCTTTTGTTTCTTCAACAACGCCTGCATCGCGGCGCATCACATGACGTCAAAGTACCGCAAGGTCGCGCTGATCGACGTGGATGTGCACACGGGCAACGGATCGCTCGATATTCTGTACGAACGGGGCGACATCTTCTTTTGCTCGCTGCATCCCGATCCCGCCACCTATCCGACCTTCTTCCTTGGTCACGCAGATGAAACCGGTGAGGGCGCGGGGGCGGGCACAAAGCTGAACCTGCTGCTGGAGCAGGGGGCGAGCCAGGATGACGTGCTGGCCACGCTGGACAAGGGCATCGCGGCGGCGCGTGCCTTCGGGGCGGAGGCGCTGGTGGTCTCGCTCGGCTTCGACATGGCGGCGGATGATCCCCTGGCGGCGGTCGCGGTCTATCCCGACGGTTTCGCCACCATGGCGCGCAAGCTGGCAGACATGGGCCTTCCGACAGTGCTGGTACAGGAGGGCGGATACCTTGGCCCGTCGCTTGCCGACAACGGGCGTGCGTTTCTGACAACCTTCCGCAAGGCGATCCAATGAAAGACCATCCCGTGATGATGAACGGCGCCGAAAGCGTCGTGCGCAGCCTGCATGATGCGGGTGTCGATGTGTGTTTCGCCAATCCCGGCACCTCTGAGATGCAGTTCGTCGATGCGCTGGACCGGACCAAGCTGATGCGCTGCGTGCTGGGGCTGTTCGAAGGCGTCGTGACCGGGGCCGCCGATGGCTATGCGCGGATGGCGGGCAAGCCTGCGGTGACATTGCTGCACCTCGCCCCCGGATTTGCCAACGCGGCGGCCAATCTGCACAACGCGCGCAAGGCGCGGGTGCCGATGGTGAACCTCGTAGGCGATCACGCGCTGCGCCACCAGCACTACGACGCGCCGCTGTCTGCGGATGTGGAAGGCGCCTGCGCGCCGTTTTCGGATTGGGTCCGGTCGGGCAAGGATGCGGGCAGTTTCGCTGCCGACGCGATGGAGGCGCTGCGCATCGCCAGGGGCAAGCCGGGCCGCATCGCAACCCTGATCGCACCTGCCGATATCGGCTGGGACGCGGGCGGCGTGATGGCGGCTGAGCTGCCGTCTGACGGTCCGGTCGCGCTGGATGCCCAGGCACTCGACAGGGCCGTTGCGGCGCTGGAGCAGGGCGCAGGTACGGTGATGATCGTGGGCGACGGGGTGCTGGAGGATGTCGGCGCGCTTGCCCTGTTGCAGGGGATCGCGGACAAGACCGGGGCGAAGATCCTCGCGCCGACCTCGAACCGGCGGATGGAGCGCGGACAGGGGCGGTTCCCGGTCGCCAAGATCCCCTATCCGATCAACGACGCCATCGCGAGCCTCGCGCCGTTCAGTCACGCGATCCTGATCGACGCCAAGCCGCCAGTGGCGTTCTTTGCCTATCCCGGCAAACCGAGCCTGTTGCTGCCCGAAGACTGCGAAATTGTGACGCTTGCCGGGCTGGATGGTGACGGGCCCCTGGCGATTGCGGCGCTGGCCGACCGGGTCGGGGCATCGGCGGCGCAAGCGCCCAATGTCGCCATGCCGGACCGGCCTGCGGCGGGCGCGATCACGATGCAGAACATCGCGGCGGCCATTGCCCGGGCGCTGCCCGAGGATGCAATCGTTGTGGATGAAGCGGTCAGCTGGGGCGGTGCGCTCTACGCGGCGGGCGACGCGGCGCGGCCGAATTCCTGGCTGTCTCTGACAGGCGGCTCCATCGGCATTGGCATCCCTCTGTCGGCAGGGGCAGCCATCGCGCAGCCTGACCGGCCCGTGATCACTTTGCAGGCCGACGGATCGGCGATGTACACGCTGCAAGGGCTGTGGACGCAGGCGCGGGAGGGGTCGAACGTGACGACGATCATCCTCGCCAACCAGGCCTATGAGATCCTGAAAGGCGAATTGCACAATGTCGGCGCACAGCCGGGCGAGGACGCGCTGAGCATGCTGAACCTCGACCGTCCGGCGCTGGATTTCGTGTCGATTGCCAAGGGAATGGGTGTACCGGGTCGCCGGATCGAGGATGTGCGCGACCTGATCCAGGCCATCGAGGACGCGGCCAAGGAGCCGGGACCGTTTCTGATAGAGGCGCTGCTATGACGATTTCCCCCGAATTGCGCGAGCGCATCCTGCAATCCGTTTCCGACGGCTTTGACGATCAGGTGGCCTTCACGCGGCAGTTGGTACAGATACCGTCGCTGCGTGGCCGGGAACATGCAATTCAGGACCTGCTGTTCCGCGCGTTGCGCGAGCGGGGCATGACCGTTGACCGCTTCGCCATGGACCGCGCGGCAATCGAGGCGCATCCGGGCGGGTCGAAATTCTCGGACGATCATTCCGATGCGCCCATCGTTGTCGGCATTCATCGCCCGAGCGCGGAAACGGGCCGGTCGCTGATCCTGCAGTCGCATCTTGATGTGGT
>CAXICP010000323.1:0-4387 GCA_964022595.1 uncultured Salipiger sp. | reverse complement strand
AGTTCATCGCACATGTGCTGAGCGGTGTTCAGCGCAAGGATCTGCCGCCGCTCATTGATGAACACAAGTCCCGGCTTGGCTCTGGCGCGGTGCTGCTGATTGCCGACACTGGCGGAAAGGTGGCCGTGGCCGCTGGCGTGACAGAGGATCTGTCGGGCACGCTTTCGGCGGTTGATATCGTCAAGGCTGCGGTCGAGGCTCTGGGTGGCAAGGGCGGCGGCGGCCGTCCCGATCTGGCGCAGGGTGGCGCGCGGGATGCAAGCGCGGCCGATGCGGCCATCTCGGCTGCGCAAGCCGTGGTGGCGGGCTGATGTCGGCCTATATCATCGCGGCGATCGAGGTATCGGACGCGGATGATTACGCGACCTACGCGGCGCAGACTGTGGCGCTTGCCGAAGCGGCGGGCGGCACCTTTCTGGTCAAGGGTGGCGCGCAGAGCTTTGTCGAAGGGGAGGGCGCATCGCGGCACGTGGTGATCCGCTTTCCCAGCGTCGCTGCGGCGCGCGCCTGGTACGATTCGCCAGAATATCAGGCGATCTTGCCTGTGGCGCTGCGCGCAAGCGCGCGCAGTATCGTGATTGTGGAGGGGATGTGATGCCGGCACTTTGGATTGCTCATGTGAGCGTGACCGACGAAGAGGCCTATGGCCGTTACGCCAAACTTGCGGGGCCTGCGATCATGGCGCATGGCGGTGCGTTTCTGGCCCGTGGGGGCCGCTATGTGCAGCTTGAGGGGAAAGACCGTCCGCGCAATGTGGTCGCGAAGTTCCCCAGCGTCGAGGCCGCCGAGGCCTGCTACGCCTCGCCCGAGTATCAAGAAGCCATGAGCCACGCGCGCGGCGCCTCCGAGCGAGAACTGCTGATCGTCGAGATCTCGGAATAATTCGAGCGGATTTGGCTGGGCGTTTTCTGGTTTGACCTCGGGGCTGCGGTGGTGTGCCGTGGCCGTTGGTTGCCGCCCTGTTGGTTCAATATGGATAGCCGAGGTCAGGCCCTGGCGTCCGGGTGGCGCGTGGGTCTCTGCATTTGACCTTACAGGGGTGCAGGCAGCGCCTGATGTTGCTTCCTTTTTGCCAAGAGACGAGGTGCTGCGAGCTGATGCCCGGTTAAACTCCGATCGCTTGCTGAACGGTCTAAGCGCAACTGATGAACACGCCGTAAAAACGGCAAAGGGGACGCCTGAGCGTCCCCTCCACGTGCCTCGGGTCGGGAGAACCCTTCGGAATGTCAAACGTCAGAGCGATGCCCTGTTGATGCTCAGTTCATCGCAAGCTGGGTCTGCGCGCGTGCATTGGTGATGGTGAGCGCGTCTGCGGTACGCTCAAAGCCAAATACCTCACCTGTGTGACCCGGCAGGCCAAAGGCGACCGAGTCGCCGTCTTCCAGACGCATCTGCAGCTTCTGCGGTGCCTCGGTGGTGCCGCGCGGCGCGTAAAAGGCGACCACCTCAAAAGCGGTAGCATCGGCATCGTAATATACCGTCATGTCGACGGTGTCGGCGTGCAGGGTCGCCCCGGCAAGGGCGGTGTTCAGCGTCACGCTGTCCGCAAGAGCTGCAACAGGAGCAAGGGCGGTCAGGGCGGCGATCATAAGGGTTTTCATGGCGGTTTCTGCTTTCGGATCTGTGGCGGATAGGGCGCGGATTGGCGCACGCTCGTCAAGTGGGGCCTTCTGACCCCGGAATGTCTCTGCAGTGCAGCATTTCACAGGTCGTTGGGCCCACTACCCCCAATGCCGAATGCCGGATATGCAGCCAAAACAACTGCTTGGCGGTATGCGGTGGTAGGCCGAGGGCGTCGGGCTCCTCCAAGTCACTGAGCTTTCTGCGCCTTTTCCAATCGTATCCCGTGGTATCCCGGCTTGAGCTGGTTTGGGTATGCGGTGGTCGACCGCCAGTTTTCGGGGCAGGGCGTTTGCGGTGCAAGACAAGGACGGTACGGCTATGGGATCGCGACCGGACGCGAACCTGCCTGACGCTGCGTTGTCCCATGAAAAAGGCCGCCCAAAACGGGCGGCCTGTTCAGAACGTTTTAGCGAAATCCCGCAATCAGGGCTTGCGCGAGTTCTTCTTGCGTTCATGCGGATCAAGGAAACGCTTGCGCAGGCGGATCGCGTTGGGCGTAACCTCGACCAGCTCATCGTCGTTGATATAGGCGATGGCCTCTTCCAGCGAGAGCGTGATCGGCGTGGTCAGGCGCACGGCTTCGTCGGTGCCGGAGGCGCGCACGTTGGTCAGCTTCTTGCCCTTGAGCGGGTTCACTTCCAGATCGTTGTCGCGCGAATGCTCGCCGATGATCATGCCGGTGTAGACCGGGGCCTGCGCGCCGATGAACATCTTGCCGCGCTCTTCAAGGTTCCACAGCGCGTAGGCCACAGCCTCGCCGTTTTCCATCGAAATCAGAACGCCCGCGCGGCGCCCTTCGATCGGGCCCTTGTGCGGGGTCATGCCGTGGAACACGCGGTTCAGAACCCCGGTGCCGCGCGTGTCGGTCAGGAATTCGCCGTGATAGCCGATCAGCCCGCGCGAGGGCACATGCGCGATGATCCGGGTCTTGCCCGCGCCAGCCTGGCGCATTTCCACAAGGTCGCCTTTGCGCACCCCGGTCAGCTTTTCGATGACGGCGCCGGAATATTCATCGTCGACGTCGATGGTGGCCTCTTCGACCGGCTCCATAAGCTGGCCGTCGATTTCCTTCATGATGACCTGCGGGCGCGAGATCGACAGTTCGAACCCTTCGCGGCGCATGTTCTCGATCAGAACGCCCATCTGAAGTTCGCCGCGGCCCGAAACCTCGAACGCCTCGCCGCCGGGGGTGTCGGCGATCTTGATGGCGACGTTGCCTTCGGCTTCCTTCATCAGGCGGTCACGGATGACGCGCGACTGCACCTTCTTGCCGTCGCGGCCCGCCAGCGGCGAATCGTTGATGCCGAAGGTGACGGTGATGGTGGGCGGATCGATGGGCTGCGCATCGAGCGGCTCGTCCACGGCCAGCGCGCAGATGGTGTCGGCCACGGTCGCCTTGGTCATGCCCGCAAGGCTGACGATATCGCCCGCAAGGCCTTCGTCGATGTCCGACTGACCAAGGCCGCGGAACGCCTGCACGCGGGTGACGCGGAACTGTTCGATCTTTTGCCCGATGCGCGACAGGGCCTGCACCGTCTGGCCGACCTTGACGCGGCCGGTTTCAACGCGGCCCGTCAGCAGGCGGCCCACGAAGGGGTCCGACCCCAGCGTGGTGGCCAGCATGCGGAAATCATCGTCCTGATGCTTGAGCTGCTTGGGCGCGGGCACGTGGTTCACGATCAGGTTGAACAGCGCCGACAGGTCCTTGCGCGGCCCGTCCAGTTCGCTGTCGGCCCAGCCGTTGCGCCCCGAGGCGTACATGTGCGGGAAATCCAGCTGATCCTCGTCCGCGTCGAGCGAGGCGAACAGATCGAAGCATTCGTCAAGCGCGCGGTCGGGTTCGGCGTCGGGCTTGTCGACCTTGTTCAGCACCACGATGGGGCGCAGGCCAAGGGCAAGCGCCTTCGACGTCACGAACTTGGTCTGGGGCATCGGGCCTTCGGCGGCATCGACCAGCAGGACAACGCCGTCGACCATGCTGAGAATGCGTTCCACCTCGCCGCCGAAATCGGCGTGGCCGGGGGTGTCGACGATGTTGATGCGCGTGGTTTTCCACTCGACCGAGGTCGGCTTGGCGAAGATGGTGATGCCGCGTTCACGCTCAAGGTCGTTGCTGTCCATTGCGCGTTCGGCCACGGCCTGATTTTCGCGGAAAGCACCCGACTGTTTGAGCAGCTCGTCCACGAGCGTCGTCTTGCCGTGGTCGACGTGGGCGATGATCGCGATATTGCGAAGGTCCATGGGGCAGCCTTTATAGGAAGGGGGTCTTGGCGGATCGCCTAGCCGCATAGCGGCCAAATGGCCAGCCCCTTAATGCCCGGTTGTCGCGGAAAACAGGTTGATGACAAGGATTCCGGCAAGGATCAGCCCGATCCCGGCGACGGCGGGCAGGTCCAGTTTCTGCCCGAAGGCGACAAAGCCGATGATGGCGATCAGCACGATGCCAAGCCCCGACCAGATCGCATAGGCGACCCCCACGGGCATGAATTTCAGCGCCATCGACAACAGGTAGATGGCGATCGCATAGGCGGCGATGGACAGGGCCGAAGGGGCGATGCGGGTGAACTGCTGGCTGGCCTGCAGGGCCGAGGTTCCGATGGTTTCGGCCAGCACGGCGATGGCAAGAATGAGATAGGGCATTGGGGTCCGTTCGTGTCCGCGCGAAGATGTCACGGGATACATGACCGGGATTTCCGGCGCTGGCCAGCGCGATCGGGCAGGCGCGGTGCGCGGGGCGGGGCGCCTGCCTGTTTCGCGGGCCTTC
>CAXICP010000322.1:0-4409 GCA_964022595.1 uncultured Salipiger sp. | reverse complement strand
CTCGACTTCGCCAACAAGTACGGGCTCGGCAACACGCCGGTGGTCTGCCCCGAGGACCAGGATGCGGCGAGCTTCGTCGTCACCGACACCGCCTATGACGGCGACGGGCGCATGATCAATTCGCGCTTCCTCGACGACATGACCACCGACGAGGCCTTCCACGCGGTGGCCAACCGCCTGGAGGCGGAAATTCTCGACGGCGAGCCGGTGGCGCAGCGCAAGGTGCAGTTCCGCCTGCGCGACTGGGGCGTTTCGCGCCAGCGCTACTGGGGCTGCCCGATCCCGGTGGTGCATTGCGACGCCTGCGGCACCGTGCCCGAGAAAAAGGAAAACCTGCCGATCGAACTGCCCTACGACAACGACGGCACGGCGATCGACTTCGGGGTTCCCGGCAACCCGCTTGACCGGCACCCGACCTGGCGAAGCTGCGCCTGTCCGTCCTGCGGGGGCGCCGCCACGCGCGAGACGGATACGATGGACACCTTCGTCGACAGCTCGTGGTATTTCGCCCGCTTCACCGCGCCGCGCGCGACCACGCCCACCGACATGGACGCGGCCGATTACTGGATGACCGTGGATCAATACGTGGGCGGCATCGAACACGCGATCCTGCACCTGCTGTATTCGCGCTTTTTCACCCGCGCGATGATCCAGACCGGCCATCTGCCCGAAAGCTGCGCCGAGCCGTTCAAGGCGCTGTTCACCCAAGGCATGGTCACCCACGCCATCTACCAGACCACCGGCGCCGATGGCCGCCCGGTCTATCACTACCCCGAGGCGGTGACCATGAAGGACGGCAGGGGCTTCCTTGCCGACGGCACCGAGGTGCAGATCATCCCGTCGGCCAAGATGTCCAAATCCAAGAACAACGTGGTGGACCCGGTCGCCATCGTCCAGCAATACGGCGCCGACACCGCGCGCTGGTTCGTGCTGTCCGACAGCCCTCCGGAACGCGACGTGGAATGGACCGCATCGGGCGCCGAGGCGGCCCACCGTCACCTTTCCCGGGTCTGGCGCGCCGTGTCCGAGATCGCCGGCGCCGACGTGCCCCCCACCGGCGAAGACGAGGCGCTTGCCCGCGAGATGCACAAGGCGATCCGCGACGTGACGCTGGCCATCGAAAGCTTCGGCTTCAACGCGGCCATCGCGCGGCTTTACGCCTTTACCAACGCGCTGATGAAATCGCGCGCTGGATCGACGGTAAGGCGCAGCGCGGCAAAGGCGCTGGCGCAGCTCATGTCTCCGATGACGCCGCACCTGGCCGAAGAAATGTGGCAGATGCTGGGCGGCGACGGGCTGATCGCCAATGCGCCCTGGCCGGTCGCCGATGAAAAGATGCTGGTCGAAGACAGCGTGACCCTGCCGATCCAGGTCAACGGCAAGCGGCGGGGCGAACTGACCGTGCCGGCCGACCTGCCCAAAGAGGAAATCGAAAAGCTGGTGCTTGCCCACGCGGCGGTGGAACGCGCGCTGAACGGTGCGGCGCCCAAGAAACTGATCGTTGTGCCCGGGCGGATCGTCAATGTGGTCGCCTGATCGCCGCACCGCTTTGCTGGGGGCGCTGGCGCTGGGGGGCTGCGGGTTCGCGCCGGTCTACGGCACCGGCGCGCCGGGCGGGCGGCTGCTGGGCGCGGTCGCGCTGCCGGACCCGGACGGGCGCGACGAATACAACTTCAACCAGCGGTTCGAGGAACGCCTTGGACGTGGCGCCGGCCCCTACCAGCTAAGCCGCACGATCACCGTGAACGAGACGGGGCTCGGCTCGCTGTCCGACGGGCAGACGACGCGCTACCAGCTGACCGGGCGGGCGCGTTACGCGCTGTCGCTTGCCGCAGGGGGCGAGCCGTTGATCGCGGGGCATACCGATGCCTTCACCGCCTATTCGGCCACCGGGTCCAGCGCGTCGCGGCAGGCGTCCGAACGTGATGCCTACCGGCGGTTGATGGTGATGCTGGCCGATCAGGTCATCGACCGGCTGCTGATCGACGCGGACCAGTTGGCGCGATGAAGCTGACCGGGCGGGATGCGCAGGCTTTCTTTCGCAAGCCCGACCCGTCGCGGGCCGGCATCCTGCTGTTCGGCGAGGATGCCATGCGCGTCGCCCATCGCCGGCAGGAAGTGATCCGCGCGCTGATCGGCCCGGATGGCGAAACCGAAATGCGCCTTGCGCGCATTCCCGCCGCCGATCTGCGCCGCGACCCGGCCATGCTTTCCGATGCCATCAAGGCGCAGGGGTTTTTCCCCGGCCCCCGCGTCGCCTTTGTCGAAGACGCCAACGACGGGCTGACCGGCACGGTTCAGAACGCCCTTGAAGACTGGCGCGACGGCGATGCCCAGGTCATCGTGACCGCCGGCCAGCTTGCCGCCAAATCCAAGCTGCGCAAGCTGTTCGAAAGCCACCGCAACGCGCTGTCCATCGGGATCTATTCCGAACCCCCTGGGCGCGACGAGATCGAGGCGGCGCTGCGCAAGGCCGGGCTGGAACAGGTGGACCGCGCCGCCTGGGACGCGCTGGAATCGCTCGCGCGGGCGCTGGAACCGGGCGATTTCCGCCAGGTGCTGGAAAAGCTGTCGCTATACAAGCTGGACGATGCCTCGCCGCTGACCCCGGACGAGGCGCTGGCCTGCGCCCCCGCCTCGATCGAGGCAGAGCTGGATGACATCCTGCACGTGGTGGCCGAGGGCCGATCCGCCGAAATCGGCCCACTGATGCAGCGGCTGAGCGGGCAGGGCATGAACGCGGTGACGCTGCTGATCATGGCGATGCGGCATTTCCGGGTGCTTTACACGCTGGCCTCGGCGCAGGGCGGGCCGCAATCGGCGGTGCAGCGCCTGCGCCCGCCGCTGTTCGGGCCGCGCCGCGACCGGATGCTGCGCCAGGCGCAGGGCTGGTCGGCAGACGGGCTGGAAACGGCGCTGGGAATGCTGATGGACACCGATCTGTCGATCCGCTCGGCGGGCCAGCGCGCGCCCGCGATGGCGCTGGTGGAACGCGGCTTCGTGCGGCTGGCGTGGCTGGCCAACCGGCGCTAGGCTGGGCAGGTGCGGCGCTGGCCGCGCAAGGGCAGGGGCAAGGCGATGACGCATGAATTCAAGGTGCAGGTGTTTTACGAAGACACCGACATGGCGGGCATCGTCTATCATGCCAACTATTTGAAATTCATCGAAAGGGCGCGCTCGGAATGGGTGCGCGCGCTTGGGGTCGACCAGAACGCCATGCGCGAGAACGAGGGCATCGTGTTCGTGCTGCGCCGCATCGAAGCGGACTACCGCGCGCCGGCACGTTTCGAGGATGAACTGACCGTGACCACGGCCACCGCGTCGGTCAGCGGCGTCCGGCTGGTGCTGCACCAGGAGGTGCTGCGCGCCGGCGAGCCGTTGTTCCTGGCCGAGGTGACGCTGGTGGCGATGACCCTTGATGGCCACCCGACGCGTTTGCCCCAGCAGATCCGCCGGCAGGTGAACTGACCTCTCTGCCCGCAAGGGTTGCAGCGCCGTTCCGCCCATGGCGGTGCGCACAAGGGGCGGGTTGAAACGCCGATGACGTCAATGTGTTGGCGTTATCCCTGCAAATCCGCTAGAATCGGCGCTAACGAGACCCCCGAAAGCAGGGGCCCGAGAGAGAAGAGCAGGCTTATGGATCCAAACACCCTCGCGGTCGCGCAGGAGATCGACTTCTCCATGTGGGGCCTTTTCGCGCGCGCCACGCTTACGGTCAAACTTGTGATGCTGCTGCTGGTGCTGTCCTCGATCTGGGGCTGGGCGATCATCGGCGAAAAGCTGATCAGCTACCGCGCCGCCCGGCGCGAGGCGCGCCGTTTCGACAAGGCGTTCTGGTCGGGTGAACCGCTGGACGAGCTGTATGACCAGATCGGCCCCGAACCCAAGGGCCGGGCGCAGCGCATCTTTGCCGCCGGGATGACCGAATGGCGCCGCTCGCATCGCGGCGACGGCGGCATGATCGCCGGGGCGCACGCGCGGATCGACAGATCGATGGATGTCGCGATCCTCAAGGAATCCGAGGCGCTGCAGGGCGGCCTGCCGGTGCTGGCCACCGTGGCCTCTGCCGCGCCCTTCGTGGGGCTGTTCGGCACGGTCTGGGGCATCATGCACGCCTTCATCGAGATCGCGCAGCAGCAGGACACATCGCTTGTCGTCGTGGCCCCCGGCATCGCCGAGGCGCTGTTCGCCACGGCGCTTGGCCTTGTGGCGGCCATTCCGGCGGTGATCTTCTACAACAAGCTATCGGCCGATTCCGACCGCATCGTCGCCGGGTACGAAGCCTTTGCCGACGAATTCTCGACCATCCTGTCGCGCCAGCTGGACGCCTGAGCGATGGGCGGAGGCGTGATGAAATCAGGCGGTAGCCGCAGGCGCCGGCGGGGCGGGGGCGGCAGCCGCCCCATGGC
>CAXICP010000321.1:0-4413 GCA_964022595.1 uncultured Salipiger sp. | reverse complement strand
GAACCCACGCCAAAGCGTCAAGACGAAAAACCCCGGCCGTCGCGCCGGGGTTTTTCGTTTTTGGGATGCAGCCGCAAGGGCCGGAAACGCAAAACGCGCCGCGGGTGGGCCGCGGCGCGTCTGCGTGGCGTCATGCGACAGGCTTAGCTGGCGTTGGGAAGAATGACGATTTCCACGCGGCGGTTCTGCTGCTTGCCCTGCGCGGTAAGGTTGGACGCGATGGGCTGATCCTCGCCCCGGCCGATGGCCTGCACGCGATAGGACGGCACGCCTTCGGACATCAGCACCGACGCGACGGTCTGGGCGCGGCGCTGCGACAGGTTCTGGTTATACGCGGCATCGCCATCGCTGTCGGTGTGGCCGATGACCTGAACCGTGGTGTTGGGGTATTCCAGCAGCGAACGGCCCACGGTGTGGATGTCCGCCTGCAGGTCGGGTCGCAGCGAGGCGCTGTCGGTGGCGAACAGGATGTCCTGCGGCAGCGTCACCACCAGCCGGTCGCCGGTGTTGTTGATGCCGACATTGTTGCCCAGCTGCTGGCGCAGCGCGGCTTCCTGCTTGTCAAGATTGTTGCCGATCACACCGCCCGCGATGGCCCCGGCGGCAGCGCCGGCCAGCGTGTTCTTGAGCCGGTCATCGTTGTTGCCACCGATCAGGCGGCCAGCGGCGGCGCCGCCCAGCGCGCCGATCACGACGCCGCGGTTGGTGTTGTTGTTGGGATTGTTCACGTTGAACGCCTGGCCGTCGGCACAGGCGCCAAGCGTCAGCGCGGCGGCGAGCGAAAGAAAGAGGGGGGTCGTTGCCCGGATCATGGTTCTGGCCTTCTTGCTATGATGCGCCCCTGCGGGGATCTGCATCGGGTTATAGCCTCAACTCCTACCGCGCCAAGCATGGTTATCCGATCACATCGGCGGGAGTTTGCGCACAGTGACACATGGCTCACGCAGGTGTCAGGCCTCGATCCGGGCGGATTCCCAGGCCAGGATGGCGCGCTTGACCGGCAGGCCCCAGTGGTAGCCGCCCAGCCCGCCGGACTTGCGCAGCGCCCGGTGGCAGGGAATCAGCAGCGAAACCGGGTTGCGCCCGACGGCGGTGCCCACGGCGCGCACCGCGCGGTGGTTGCCGATGGCCTTGGCGATTTCCGAATAGGTGGTCACATGGCCCGAGGGGATGCGCATCAGCGCCTCCCACACCTTGATCTGGAACGGCGCGCCGATCAGGTACAGCGGCACCTCGCAATCGCCCTGCCCAAAGGCGGCGGCGGTCCAGTCCGCAAGCGCGGCGGGGTCTTCGACATAGCGCGCGCGGGGCCAGCGGGCGGTCAGGTCACGCATCGCCTCGGGCTCGCCGGATTCGGCGCAAAAGGCGATGCCGCACAGCCCCTTGTCGGTGCCCATCACCAGCGCCGGGCCGAAGGGGCTGTCGAACCGGCCCCAGCGGATCACCAGACCTTCGCCGCCGCGCGCGAAATCGCCCGGGCTCATGGCCTCCCAGCGCAGGAACAGGTCGTGCAGCCGCCCCGCTCCGGACAGACCCGCCGCATGCGCGGTGTCCAGCGTGGTGAACCGTTCTTCAAGCAGCGCCTTGGCATGGCCCAGCGCCAGATATTGCTGAAACCGTTTCGGCGACACCCCCGCCCAGCGCGAAAAGATCCGCTGGAAATGCGCCGCGCTCATGTTCAGCCGCCGCGCAAGGGCATCCAGCGACACGCCCGGCCCCGCCGCGTCGACCTCGGCGATGGCGCGGCGCATGAAATCGTAGTGATAGCCCTGCTGCGGATCGGTCATGACTTTGTCCCCGGTGATCGTTCGGCTGTTTTCCGACATTTCGACACAAGGCGCGACCCGAATGTTGCGCATCCCGCGCGGCTCGGGCATCAGTCTGCGGATGGCCAGACAGCTTGATTACCATACGCTGCGGGAAATCTTTGCCCGCTTCCACGCCGCCGAACCCGAACCCAAGGGCGAGCTGCATCACGTCAACGCCTTCACGCTGGTGGTTGCCGTCGCGCTGTCGGCGCAGGCGACCGATGCGGGCGTGAACAAGGCCACCGCGAAGCTGTTCGAAATCGCCGACACCCCGGAAAAGATGCTTGCCCTTGGCGTCGAGGGCGTGACCGAACACATCAAGACCATCGGGCTGTACCGCAACAAGGCCAAGAACGTCGTCGCGCTTAGCCGCATCCTGCATGAACAGTACGGGGGCGAGGTTCCCTGTTCCCGCGCCGCGCTGGAATCGCTGCCCGGCGTGGGCCGCAAGACCGCGAACGTGGTGCTGAACATGTGGTGGCATTACCCGGCGCAGGCGGTCGACACCCATATCTTTCGCGTGGGCAACCGCACCGGCATCTGCCCGGGCAAGGACGTGGTCGCCACGGAACGCGCCATCGAAGACCACATCCCCGTGGATTACCAGCAGCACGCGCATCACTGGTTGATCCTGCACGGGCGTTACACCTGCGTCGCGCGCAAGCCCAAATGCCCGGCCTGCCTGATCCGTGACCTTTGCCAGTTCGAGGAAAAGACCCTATGACCCTGTCCCACCCCACCCGGAAATACCAGGTTGTCGGCATCGGCAACGCCATCGTCGACGTGCTGACCCGCACCGATGACAGCTTTCTTGACCATATGGGCATCGAAAAGGGCATCATGCAGCTGGTCGAACGCGACCGCGCCGAACAGCTGTACGGCGCGATGGATGCGCGCGTTCAGGCGCCGGGCGGATCGGTTGCCAACACGCTCGCCGGCCTCGGCAAGCTGGGGCTGCGCACCGGCTTTGTCGGGCGGGTGCGCGACGATGCCCTTGGCCGGTTCTACGCGTCCGGCATGGCGGCGGACGGCACCGATTTCGTGAACGCTCCGGTGGCGGGGGGCGAATTGCCGACCTCGCGCAGCATGATCTTCGTGTCGCCCGACGGCGAGCGGTCGATGAACACCTACCTTGGTATTTCCGCCGAACTCGGCCCCGAGGACGTGTCCGAAGACGTGGCCCGCCAGGCCGAGATCGTCTTTCTTGAAGGTTACCTTTTCGACAAGCCCAAGGGAAAAGAGGCGTTCACCCGCATGGCCCGCAGCTGCCGCGCGGCGGGGGGCCTCGCCGGGATCGCGATTTCCGACCCCTTCTGCGTCGAACGCCACCGCGACGACTTCCTGCGCCTGATCGCCAATGAAATGGACTATGTCATCGGCAACGAGGCCGAGATCCGGTCGCTGTACCAGGACGATCACCTGGACAAGGATCTAGAACGGGTCGCGGCGGTCTGTCCGCTGGTGGTCTGCACCCGGTCGGGCGACGGCGTGACCGTGATGCATGAAGGCCAGCGCATCGACGTGCCGGTGACCAAGGTCGTGCCCGTGGATGCCACCGGCGCCGGCGATCAGTTCGCCGCCGGCTTCCTTTACGGCCTTGCGACCGGCACCGACATGGAAACCGCCGCGCGCATGGGAACCATCGCCGCGTCCGAGGTCATCTCGCACATGGGCCCCCGCCCCGAAGCGGACGTGATGGAACTGCTGCGCGCCCAGGGGCTGGTCCAGCCGGGCTGATCCTCAGTCGGCAGGCGGCGCCAGCGCGTCGGCCAGTTGGTCGATGCGCAGCGCTTCGGGCCCCGGCGCCAAGGCAGAGCGCAGCAGCGCCTTGATTTCGGCCCCGCTTTTCATGCGCCCCGCCGGGCTCGCGCGGATCAGCGACACCACCCCGCCGGCGATGGCGGATGCGGCCGACGTGCCCCCGAAAAGCGTATACAGCGCCCGTGGCAGGCTTTCCTGCCGGGTGCGCTCGGCCACGGTGGCGGGCGCGGGCCGCCCCTCGGTCAGGTCCAGATCGGCGGAGGACGCCGAATCGTAGCCGTATTGCCCCGGGATATCGGTGCTGAGCACGCCATAGGGCGAATACAGGTTGTCGCGCCCTTCGCTGCCGTCAAAGGCCGCAAGGTCCAGCCGCCGCGCCCGCCATGACAGGTCGAAATGGCGCATGTGATGGGCCGAGATTTCCTCGGCATCGTCCGAGGGGGCGAACACCGTCGGGCCGCTTGTCTGCCCCGATGAATAGCTTGAAACATGCCCGTGGCTGTTCACCGCGCCGACGGTGATCAGCCCATTGCCGGGGGTCGCAAGCGAGGCGGGATATTCCAGCGCGCCGCGCCCGCTGTTGCCCGCCGCAAGGATCACCGGCACATGCGCGGCGATCCGGATCAGCAGATCCTCGAACAGGGCCTTGTCGGCAAAGCGGGCGGCATCCAGGAAATTGCCGTTGGCGCGGGGGTCTGCCTCGTCGCCGACAAGGGGCCGGGGCGGCGAACCCTCGCTCCACTGGGCAAGGTAGTCGTCGGGGTCCTGCATGTTTTCCGCGGCGCGCGGCATCACGATCACGTCGGCGCCCCGGTCGATGGCATACAGCAGCGCCATGACCAGC
>CAXICP010000320.1:0-4414 GCA_964022595.1 uncultured Salipiger sp. | reverse complement strand
CCAGCCGCCAGGGCTGCACCCGGGCCGGCATCCGGTCGGTCAGCAGATCGACGGTGACGTGTTCCTCGGACAGGGCCACGGCGGGAAGCCCCAGAAAGATCACCGCCGCCAGCAGAAGTTCGGTGAGCTCGGTCGCGCCGACAAGCGGCGCGTTGAACAGGTAGCGCCCGACCACATCGATCACCGTCAGCCCCATCAGCGACATGAGCAGCACCCCGCCAAGCGCGGCAAGCGCCACGCGCAGCGCCCCCGCGGGGGCGCCGGTGCTGGTCGGGGCACGGCGGGTCATTGTCCGGCGGTTTCCCTTTCGATTTCCGCGCGCAGCATGTCATGGGCCGCCTGCGCGTCGATGCCCGCCTCGGCGGCCTCGTCAAGCTTGGCCTGCACCAGCGGCGACAGCGCCTTTTCCCAGGCATCCATCTGCGCGGACGTGGCCGGGTTGATGGCGATCTTGCCGTCCATCGCGGCGCGCCCGCGGGCATCGGCAGCGTCCCACATCCGGCCTGCGCTGCGCGCCAGCGCCTCGCCGGTGACGCTGTCGATGGCGTCCTGCTGTTGCGGCGTCAGGCTGTCCCATTTGGCCTTGTTCATCACGATGTAGAACGAGGTGTTGTAAAGCCCGCCGGGCACGGCGATCGCCTGGTCCAGCTGCGGGATCAGCTTGAAGAAATCGACCGATTCATAGGGAAAGAAGATGCCGTCGGCCACGCCCTGGCTCAGCAGTTCATAGGCCTTGGACGACGGGCCTTCGACCGGAACCGCGCCAAGCGCGCTTGCCACCTCGTGCACGATGCCCCCGCCCACGCGGATCTTGACCCCGTCCAGCACGTCGGGCCCGCCCGCGTCGCCGTCCTTCAGGAAGATCTCGCCGGGGCCGTGGCTGAACACCGCCAGCACCTTGACCTGGTCGTATTCGCCCGCATCGCGCAGCATGTCATCGAAGACGCGCCAGTAGGCGACGGAAATCGCCTCGGCCGTTTCGCCCAGAAAGGGCAGCTCGACGATGTTCGTGGTCTTGAACCGGCCCGGGTTGTAGCCCTGCACGCCAAAGGTGATGTCGGCCACGCCGTTGACGGCGAAATCGAAATGGGCGGGCGGAGGCCCAAGCGGCGCGGGCAGGATGTTGGCAGTCACCTCGCCGCCGGTCGCCTTGGCGATGGATTCGGTCATCGGCACGATCAGCTCGGACACCAGCGGATGCGACGGCGGCAGCCAGTTGGCCACGGTCAGCACCGTCTGGGCAGAGGCCGCCCCGGCAAGGCAAAGCGTCATCGCGGTGGCGGTCAGAAGATGTTTCATCGGCGTGATCCCGTTGGTTGTCGTCCGCCCGTGCAGCGCCCCCATGGGGGCCGGTCCCGGCAGGATCATCTGTTCTGCAAAGCGGCGCCGGACGCAAGGGGCGCGGGCCGCGCGGGGCATGGATTCGCGCCCCGCGCCGCGCAGGCGGGCAAACCGCGCTCAGGCGGGGGGCATCAGGAAATGGGCGTTGGACGAAGCGATGGGGCGCGCGTGGTTGTCCTGCCACGCCTCGGCCCGCACCGACGCATAGCGCCGCCCCGACCGCGTGACCTGCGCGCGCGCATAGGCATCGCGCGGCAGACCCGAACGCAGGTAGTCGACGCTGAAATCGATGGTCTTGGGCAGGCGCGGCAAGGCGCCCCGTTCCAGCGCGTCATGCCCGATCGCGCCGCTTTCCACGTCTTCCCACAGCAGCGCCCAGCTAAGCGTGATGATCGACGTCACCTCAAGGAAGGCGGCGGTGACGCCCCCGTGCAGGGCGGGCAGCTGCGGATTGCCGATCAGCTTCTCGTCGAAATTCAGCACTCCGGTCAGCTCGTCGCCGCGCCGGTCGAAGCTGATGTCGAGAAAGCGGATATACGGCACCCGCCCGGCCAGCGCCGCAAGGGCCGCGTCGCGCCGGCGCTTGACCACCTGCATCGGTTCGGGGGCCGGGCGGCTCATGCCCGGCTTTCCACGGTAAAGGTGCCGGTCGCGGTGGCGACGGGCCGGCCCGTGTCGTCGTCATGGGCGGTGGCGCGCACGAAGGCGACCGAGCGCGTCACATGATGGCATTCGGCCCGCGCGGTGATCGCCTGCCCCGGCGCGGCGGCGCGCAGGTAGTCGATGCGCAGCCCGATGGTCGCGGTGCCCCCGGCATTGGCCGGGTGGGCGATGGTGGCCGCGCCCCCGCAGGTGTCCATCAGCGTCGACACCGCGCCGCCGTGAATCACCCCTGTGTCCGGGTCCCCCACCAGCATCTCCGAATAAGGCATGCGGATCACCGCAACCCCGCCGCCCAGTTCCAGGATTTCCAACCCCAGCGCCCGTGCCTGCGGAATCGCGGCGATGAAGCTGCGGGCAAGGTCGTTCTTGGCGGCGGTCATGGGCATGCGTCCTGTCTGTCTGAGGTCTTTATGCGGCGCTGCCCCCATCGCCGCAAGGGCAGCTGCGCGCACCGCTTGCCCCGCCCCCTGCCCGGGGCTACGTTTCGATGGGGGACAAGGAGGAGCGGATGACCGAAACCCGCCTGAGCTTCAAGCAGATGTGCGAACGCTTCGAGGTGACGCCGCGAACGCTGCGCTATTACGAATACATCGAACTTCTGACGCCGGACCGTGAAGGGCGCGCGCGTTGGTACGGCCCGCGCGAGGTCGCGCGCATGGTGCTGATCCTGCGCGGGCGCAAGTTCGGCTTTCAGCTCGAAGACATCCGCCAATGGCTGGCCATGCGCGAGCGCGAAGGATCCGAAGCGCAGATGCGCGCCTGGCTTGAAATGGCCGATCGCCAGATGTCCGAGCTTGCCGACCAGCGCCGCCAGCTTGACGAGGCGATGGCCGAACTGCGCGTCCTGCGCGACAAGACGGCGGCATCGCTCGGCGACTGACGCGGCCGCGCGCCCCGCGCCGTCGCCCCAATTCGGCGATGGCGCGGAATCTTCATCCAAAGCGATTTGGTATACCGTTTGGGCGCCGTTTCGGCCGGTTTTCGCCGGTTCGGCGGGTTGCCGCCGGCAAGGATGTTTCCGCCAACAACGCGGTTTTCGAAAGGAAGTTACGTCAACCCGCGGGTGACGTGACGTCTGAGTTACGTCAACTGAAATAGTGATTGTATGTTGGATTTCGAAAGCGCACCTGACGCGGATCATAACGCTAGGTGAGGCAAGAAGACCGATGAGCGAAGACACCCAGATGACCATCCGCGAGATGTGCGATCTTTTCGAAGTGACGCCCCGCACGCTTCGCTTCTACGAACAGAAGGAACTGATCTTTCCGCAGCGCGAAGGCCAGAAGCGGCTTTACAGCCGTCGCGACCGGGCACGTCTCAAGCTGATCCTGCGCGGCAAGCGCTTTGGTTTCAGCCTTGAGGAAATCCGCCAGTTGCTCGACCTGTATCACGTGGGCGATCAGCAGCAGACGCAGATCGAACGCACCTACGAGATCGCCCGCAAGCGGCTGGACGACATGCTCAAGCAGCGCGAGGATCTCGACGCCGCGATCAAGGATCTGAAGGAACAGCTGGCCTGGGGCGAAAAGATGCTCTCGCAGCTGGGACAGAAAAAGGCAGGCTGAGGCCCGCGGCCAGGGAGAGGCCGCGCGCCCCGGCGCAGGAGGAGGACACCCATGCCAAGCTACACCGCCCCCATCAGGGACATGCAGTTCGTGCTGCACGACGTGCTTCAGGTCGGCAAGGCCGAGATCCCCGGATACGAGGATCTGGATGCCGAGACCACCGAAGCGATCCTTTCGGAGGCCGGCAAGCTGGCACGGGACGTGCTTGCTCCGCTCAACGCCGTGGGCGATGCGCAGGGCTGCGTGCTTGAAGACGGCGCGGTGCGCACGCCGGATGGCTTTCGCGAGGCATTCGACCAGCTGCGCGATGGCGGCTGGACCGCGCTGGATTGCGATCCCGAATACGGTGGCCAGGGGCTGCCCTACCTGATGTCGACGGCGGTGGGGGAAATCCTCAGCGCCGCCAACATGGCCTTCAACATGTATCCGGGGCTGACCCACGGCGCCTATAACGCGATCCACGCCCATGGATCGGACGCGCAGAAGGCGCTGTACCTGCCGCGCATGGTCAGCGGGCAATGGGGCGGCACCATGAACCTGACCGAGCCGCAATGCGGCACGGACCTTGGGCTGATCCGCACCCGCGCCGAAGCGCGCGAAGATGGCAGCTATGCCATCACCGGCACCAAGATCTGGATCTCGGCCGGTGAACACGACATGTGCGACAACATCATCCACCTGGTGCTGGCGCGTCTTCCCGGCGCGCCGGACGGGGTCAAGGGGATTTCCCTGTTCATCGTGCCCAAGGTGCTGGTGAACGACGACGACTCGCTGGGCGCGCGAAATGCGGTCAGCTGCATCGGGCTGGAATCCAAGATGGGCATCCACGGCAACGCGACCTGCGT
>CAXICP010000319.1:0-4443 GCA_964022595.1 uncultured Salipiger sp. | reverse complement strand
CGGGACGGCAGGTCGAGGTCGGCGGCCCGCGCATGATGCGTGCGCGCGGCATCGACGAAGATGCCGCCTACGCGCTGCTGCGCAAGACGGCGATGGACCAGGGCAAGCGCGTGGCCGATGTCGCCTCGGCGCTGGTCACGGCGGCGGGGCTGCTGGGATGATCGCCGCGTCCCTGTCCGTGGGCTTTCTGCCGCTGGTGGACGCCGCGCCGCTGGTGGTCGCGCATGAAATGGGCTTTGCCGCCGAGGAAAGCATCGCGCTGGACCTGCGCCGCGCGCCGTCCTGGTCTTCGGTGCGCGACATGCTCAGCTTTGGCCGGGTCGAGGCGGCGCATATGCTCTCGCCCGTGCCGGTCGCCGCCGCGCTTGGGCTGGGCGGCGCGGGCACGCCGCTGTCCGCGGTCAGCATCCTGTCGATGAACGGCGACACCATCGGCGTGTCCAACGATCTGGCCGACCGGATGCGCGCGGGCGGGCATGATTTCGATTACCGCGATGCGCGCAAGGCGGGCGAGGCGCTGATCGCCCATGCCAGCCATCCGCTGCGGCTGGGCGTGCCCTTTCCCTTTTCGATGCATGCCGAGCTGCTGTATTACTGGCTTAGCGCGCTGGGAATGCCCGCGCCGCAGAACGTCGACATCCGCACCGTGCCGCCGTCGCTGATGGCGCAGGCCATGGAAGCGGGTGAAATCGACGCCTTCTGCGTGGGCGAACCCTGGGGGTCGATGGCGGTCGAAAACGGAGTGGGCACGCTGCTGCTGCCGGGCAATGCCATCTGGCATTTCTCGCCCGAAAAGGTGCTGGCCGTGCGCAGCGCCTGGGCCGAAGCCGAACCCGACCTGCTGGGCCGGCTGATCCGGTCGGTCTGGCGCGCCGGGCGCTGGCTGGCCGAACCGGGATCGCCGACGCTGGCCGCCGAACTGCTCAGCCGCAAGGAATACCTGGACCTGCCCGCCGAGATCGTCGAACGCGCGCTGACCGGGCGCATCGTGATTTCCCCCCGGGGCGAGGAACGCCAGGTCGAACGCTTCGTCGAATTCCACCGCGGCGGTGCGTCCTTCCCCTGGCGCAGCCAGGCGGAATGGATCGGCCTGCAACTGGCCGCGCGCACCGGGCTGGACAGGGCGTCGGCGGCGCGCGCCGCCCGCGCGGTGTTCCGCAGCGATTTGTACCGCGCGGCGCTGCAGGGCACGCGCGCCGAGCTGCCGGGCGCCTCGTCCAAGATCGAAGGCGCGCTGTCCGAACCCACGGCGGTGGCCTCGGTTTCGGGGCGGCTGTTCCTTGGGCCGGATTCGTTCTTCGATGGCCGCATTTTTGAACCTTCCGGCCCCTAGCGCGAAAAACTTGTGCAGATGCGGCATCGAAATCCTGACTCCCTGGTAAAAGATGCCCCTGCCCGGAATTTTACCTTGAGCGGACCCGCTTTCGTGCCGCATAGACAATGCAAGAGACGGGCAATGGCGCCGCTCTTGTGAAATTCTCCCAAGACCGGGAAGACTGAGCAAAGCCGCTCGACTGTCGCGATCGCTTACAGATCAAGACCAGTCAGCGGCTTTTTCACGTTTGGCCTGGACGGTTCCGGGCCTTATCCAAAGGGACGGAACGAATGAAGAAACTTCTCCTCGCGCTCAGCGCGTCCACGGCGCTTGCCGGCCCCCTGCTTGCACAGGACCTGGAAAAGGACGAACTGACCTTCGGCTTCATCAAGCTGACCGACATGGCGCCGCTCGCCGTGGCCTATGAAAACGGGTACTTCCTGGACGAAGGCCTGTTCGTGACGCTCGAAGCGCAGGCCAACTGGAAGGTGCTGCTGGACGGCGTCATCGGCGGGCAGCTTGACGGCGCGCACATGCTGGCCGGCCAGCCGCTGGCGGCCACCATCGGCTATGGCACCGAAGCGCATATCATCACGCCCTTTTCGATGGATCTGAACGGCAACGGCATCACCGTGTCCAACGCCGTCGGGGAAGAGATGAAGCCGAACATTCCCACCAATGCCGACGGCCTGCCCCAGCACCCGATCAGCGCCTCGGCCCTGGCGCCGGTGGTGGAAAAATACCGCTCCGAAGGCAAGCCGTTCAACATGGGCATGGTCTTTCCGGTGTCCACCCACAACTACGAACTGCGCTACTGGCTTGCCGCCGGCGGGCTGAACCCGGGCTTTTACAGCCCCGAGAACGTCACCGGCCAGATCGGCGCCGACGTGCTGCTGTCCGTGACCCCGCCGCCGCAGATGCCCGCCACGCTCGAAGCCGGCACCATCTACGGCTACTGCGTGGGCGAGCCGTGGAACCAGGCCGCCGTGTTCAAGGGCATCGGCGTGCCGGTCATCACCGATTACGAACTGTGGAAGAACAATCCCGAAAAGGTCTTCGGCATCACCGCCGACTTCGCCGAGCAAAACCCCAACACCACCAAGGCCGTGGTCAAGGCGCTGATCCGCGCCGCCATCTGGCTGGATGAAAACGACAACGCCAACCGCATGGACGCCGTGCAGATGCTGTCGCAGCCCGAATACGTGGGGGCCGATGCCGAAGTCATCGCCAACTCGATGACCGGCACCTTCGAATACGAAAAGGGCGACAAGCGCGAGGTGCCCGATTTCAACGTGTTCTTCCGCTACAACGCCACCTACCCGTTCTATTCCGATGCCATCTGGTACCTGACCCAGATGCGCCGCTGGGGCCAGATCGCCGAGCCGAAATCCGACGACTGGTTCGATGAGATCGCCAAATCCGTCTACAAGCCGGACATCTACCTCGATGCCGCCCGCGCGCTGGTCGACGAGGGGCTCGCGAACGAGGCCGACTTCCCCTGGGACAGCGACGGCTACAAGGATCCCACCCCCGCATCGGACATCATCGACGGCATCGCCTATGACGGGCGCAGCCCCAACGCCTACCTCGAAAGCCTGCCCATCGGCCTCAAAGGTGAGCAGACCGTGGTCGGCGCCGAGGTCAAGGGCTGATTTCCCTTCGCGCTGCGCCCGCGTGGGCGCAGCCTGAAAGACAGCGCAGGGACTCGCCTCATGCGGGTCCCTGCCCCTCCCGCCAAGGACCATCTGCGGGATGGCGGGCGGGGCGACGTTCCGCAAGGAACGAGCGTCCGACCGCCTCCCGACACCCCGACAAAGCCGAGGACCCCTCTCATGACGACCGTCGATCCCGAATACGCCCGTGAAGCCGAACGCGAGGCCCGCAAGGCCCGCACCTTCACCCGCATCAACAAGGCGGACGCCTGGTTTCGCGTTCTCGGCCTGTCATGGATGACCCCCATCCTCAAGGCGGCCGCCGGCGACAACCCGCGCGCCCAGGTCAAGGACATCTGGCTGCTGCTGGGCGTGCCGCTGGTCGCCATCGCCGCCTTCCTGCTGATGTGGGGCACGCTGGCCCCCAAGGTGCAGACCTCGCTCGGCGCCGTCCCCGGCCCTGCCGAAGTCTGGCACGAGGCGGTGTTGCTGCACGAGGATGCGCAGGCCAAGGCCGCCAAGCGCGACAAATTCGAAACCATGGTCGCCGCGCGCAATGACAAGCTGATCGCGGCGGGCAAGGCAGACCAGGTCAAGACCATCGCCTATACCGGCGCGCCCAGCTATTACGAACAGATCTGGACTTCGATCAAGACGGTGTTCTTCGGCTTCCTGATCGGTTCGGCCCTCGCGATCCCGCTGGGCATCCTTGCCGGTCTGTCGCCTTACGCCAATTCGGCCATCAACCCGCTGGTGCAGATCTTCAAGCCGGTCTCGCCGCTGGCCTGGCTGCCCATCGTGACCATGGTCGTGTCCGCCGCCGTTGCCACCAACGACGGGCTGCTGTCCAAGTCCTTCCTGATCTCTGCCATCACCGTCACGCTCTGCTCGCTCTGGCCCACGCTCATCAACACCGCGCTTGGGGTCGCAAGCATCGACAAGGATCTGGTGAACGTCTCGCGCGTGCTGAAGATGAACACCTGGACCAAGATCACCAAGCTGGTGCTGCCCAGCGCCCTGCCGCTGATCTTCACCGGGCTGCGCCTGTCGCTCGGGGTGGGCTGGATGGTGCTGATCGCGGCCGAAATGCTGGCCCAGAACCCCGGGCTTGGCAAATTCGTCTGGGATGAATTCCAGAACGGCAGTTCCAGCAGCCTTGCCAAGATCATGGTCGCCGTCTTCACCATCGGCATCATCGGCTTCCTGCTGGACCGGGTGATGTTCGCGCTGCAATCGCTCTTCACCTTCTCGAACAACAGGTAACCGCCATGAGCATTCTAAAGTTCGAAAACGTGTCGAAAAGCTTTGGCACCGGCATTCACGAGAACAAGGTTCTTCGGGGCATCGACCTTGACGTGCAAGAGGGCGAATTCCTTGTGCTGCTGGGCTTTTCCGGCTCGGGCAAGACCACGCTCATCAACATGATGGCCGGTCTGGATTCCCCCACCAAGGGGCGCGTGACCTATCGCGGCGCGC